>JARLHB010000514.1 GCA_031292465.1 Ignavibacteriaceae bacterium | reverse complement strand
TTGGACCTTATGCCGCCGGATGCCTTTACTCCGATCGAATTGCCGACAACATATTTCATCAACGCTACATCATTAGCATTTGCTCCGGCACTGCTGAATCCTGTAGAAGTTTTAACAAAATCAGCGCCTGCTTCTTTACTAATTAAACAGGCTTTTACCTTTTCGGCATCTGTAAGAAGGCATGTCTCAATAATAACCTTACTAAGCGCGTTATTTTCTTTCGCAGCGGATACAACCCTGTTTATATCGTTAAAAACATATTCGTAATTCCCGCTTTTAAGCATACCGACATTAATAACCATATCAACTTCGACTGCGCCGTTTTTAATTGCCTGTACGGCTTCAAATACTTTTGTTTCGGTTGTATTTGCGCCAAGAGGAAATCCGATTACAGTACAGACTTTTACCATGCTATTTTTTAGTATCTCATAACATTGAGGTACATAAGAAGGATTAACACACACCGAGGCAAATTTATATTGTATTGCTTCCTCACAAAGAGTTTTTATTTCATCTGGCGCCGCTTCAGGTTTTAATATTGTATGGTCTATCTTACCGGCAATATTAATATTCTTTGATTCCTGAATGCCGATCCTTTCGGAAATAGCAGCAACTTCACGCTCTAAAAACTCGTGGAGAATCTTATCTACCGATTCCTGTGAAACGAGGCGTTCCAGTTTATTTTTATCCATTTTGTTCACCATATAATAAATAAGCTTTATATGTATTTTTTAACAGCATTGCTACGGTCATTAATCCTACTCCGCCGGGAACAGGTGTAATGTATGATGATTTTGGTGCTACATTATCAAAATCTACATCGCCGACAATTCTGTATCCTTTAGGCCTTGATGAATCTTCAACACGGTTTATTCCCACGTCAATTACAACAACGCCGTCTTTTACCATATCGGCTTTTACAAAATGCGGAACTCCTATTGCGGCAATTAAAATATCAGCCTGCTGGGTATATAGTTCAATGTTCTTAGCTGCTGAATGGCAAATTGTAACAACCGCGTTTGCTCCTTCTTTTTTCTGGAGCATTATGTTGGTAATCGGCTTGCCCACAAGATTGCTTCTGCCTATTACAACAACATGCCTCCCTTTTGTCTCAATACCGTAACGAATAAGAAGTTCCTGTATGCCGGCAGGAGTGCATGGTGCAAATGTATCTTTGCCGATAACCAGATTTCCAACGCTCATAGGGTGAAATCCATCTACATCCTTTTTAGGTGAAATGGCATCAATTATCTTGTCTTCATTTATATGCTTAGGTACCGGCAGTTGAACTAAAATACCGTGGTAATCTTTATCGTTATTATATTTCTCTACAAGTTCCAGCAGTTCTGCTTCAGTAGTCTCAGCGCTTAATTTTTCTATTTTTGACCTCATGCCAATTTCCAGGCATGATTTGGCTTTACTTTTTACATAGCTTTCTGATGCAGGACTATCACCAACCAGAATGGTTACCAGACCAGGGACATTTTTACCGTTTTTTATAAGCTCTGCAACGGCTAATTTAAGCTCGTCTTTTATTTCTGCTGCTATCTTTTTACCATCTATTATTTCCATCTTTATTTTTATTCCTTTCTAAATGCTGTGCTAAAGTATCAAAGGATCATTTTATAAGTTGAATTACTGTATCTGGATTTTATAAATATTAAGCATACAACAACCTCCCCTTATCCCCTCCTTATTAAGGAGGGGAAAGAAAAATTACGGGGTGGGTTAAATAATATCAATAAGCGAATCAATGATTCGCTTTACAAAACTGCCGGTTCTTCTTTTACAGGAACTTCTATTCCATAATTAGCGGATAAATAATCTTTTAATTTTTTATCCTGAATAATCTCTTCTTCAAACGGATTTGAATTTTGCCAGCCAGGCTTTCCTGTGGCTCTGTAATTCTCCAGCCTTCTTAATGTAATCTCGCAAAATACCGGGTCTAAATCAGAAGTAAAGCACCTTCTTCCAAGAGTCTCTGCAGATAGAAGCGTTGCACCTGAATGTGCAAAAGAATCGAGAACAATATCATCCTTGTTGCTGCCTGAAAGTATTATCCTGTCTATACATTTTAAGGGCTTTTGAGCATAACATCCGTTTACATTCTCTTCCATCCTGTAAAACACCTGCTGAATATCAACCCAAACATTGCCGGCACGGATAAATTCCGACTTGCTTCTTTCAAAATTTTTTGTTTTTTGCCCGTTTATGGTTTTATAATACCCATTTAAAATCTTAGGTATATCTGTATACTCTGCCTCAATGTTGAATACAGGCTGGCCTTTTGTGTAATAAAGGAGCTCCTGCCTTACTGACATCCAGTTTTTCTGCGTGCCGTACCCGCGTTGATTCCTCATGGTAATAAAACTGCGGGAATCAAACCCGAAATCACGCATCATAATAATAAAATCAGCCAGCGGTTGAAAATGATTATTCTGGTCAGCGCCAAGCCATATATAGAATGAAGAATTTTCTGCAAGGCAGATATTTGTTGTCTCCACCCACCTGCGGCACCAATTTATAAAATTAACAGGATCCTTTTCTTCAAAAGCGACAAAATTATAAGGCGGGTCCTGTATTGCCACGGAAGATTTTTCACCGCCTGTTAACTTTTCTGATAAATTGTCTTCCGCAGCATCAAGGCAGCCTATTTTATGCCTGCCTAACGGATCAATCCATACGTCGCCGCGTTTAAACCTGCAGTATGGAATAAGAAGTTCCCTTAGCTTTTCATCGTTATCTATTCTCGGCAGGGGGAAATTTTTCATAATAATGAACCTAAGTTAAACTCTGTTCAATTTTCTTTGTAAAATCAGGGAAAGTTATTTTCTCAATTTCCACTGTCTTCCCTGTTTCGGTATTTATTCTAAAGAATACACCGCATAAATGCGAATCATTCTCGGCTGTTTCATATTTCTGCGGCGTCTGGAAAACAAACCTGTTTATTGCAGCCTGTGTTTTCATACCGATAACTGAATCATAAGGCCCTGTCATGCCGGCATCCGTAATGTATCCGGATCCTTTAGGGAAAATCCTCTCATCTGAAGTCTGCACGTGAGTATGTGTTCCAACCATCGCACTTATTTTACCATCAAGGTAGTTTATCATGGCAATTTTTTCCGCAGTAGCTTCTGCGTGAAAATCCATAAAAATCATATTAGTTTCGCTTCTAAGTTTAGGTACAATCCAGTCGGCAGCTTTAAATGGGCAGTCGATTGTTGCCATAAACGTCCTTCCCTGCATATTAAGGATGGCAATTTTTCCTTTTGGTGTATCTGC
>JARLHB010000513.1 GCA_031292465.1 Ignavibacteriaceae bacterium | reverse complement strand
TAGGCGAAGAGAAGATGGAGTTTAAAATAATCGAATCCTTGTTTGACGATGTTTTCCTCGCTCTTGGAGAAAAGCTAGAAAACTATACCGAAGAGGAAAACCACGATTTTCTTCAAGGTAAACTCCCCTCTTTTCCTTGAAAAAATAATCCTATTCCTTCAGTTTATAAAATAACTAACTATTTCTACTACCTGGAAAGCGCAATAGCTAACCACATCAACACTTACTCACCAGGATCTTATGAAACATGCAAGCTTCGAACCTTCTTGAGCAACTTTAGCGCAATGATAACCGAATTCTTCAAAAAGCGCTTAGACAAAACCTTGGTCTTGGCAGACTCTTCTCATATTGATTTACCGACTGTCCTCCCAACTATCTACGAAACTCTAGATAAAGCAAAGATTATCCTCAGGTATATCGATAATAGCTTCATTCCAGCCAGTATTGAAGAGAAGGTTCTCCCTCTACAAAGAGCTTTTTATATCCCGTCTCTTGATTCCCTGATGCTCCCTCTTAATAAAGCTATGGCCTCCTTATTAAGTCTTCAAAAGGATAAGGCAAGAGAGGGTTATATTCATGTTATTATTCTGCTCTCAAAATATAGTTTTTGCTGCCAGTGAAAGTGTTTCTAATAATAATGAATTTTTTGTAAATAGTATGAATGGCAGCGCTTTTCTATACAATAACAACTTTGATCTCGGTTCAAAAACGGACCAGAATGTTAATGTTGAAAAACTGGATATAACTTATGTCGGAGATAAATTTAAAATATCAGGAATATTAAATTATGAATCGGAAACAGTGCCATTTGAAACATTGGGGAATTTTTATCCTGTTGAAGGTGGCGGTTATTATGATGATAAGTTAATTTTAGGAGATTTTCAAGTTTCCGGGTCTTATAATTTTCCACAAATCAGAATTGAATCAAATTGTTCTTCTAGTTCATTACTCACTTGTAATTCACAATTAAAAAACCAAAATGTCATTTCACTTATGATTGAGGACACGAGCAACGGAAATCTATATTATATCCAAGGTGTTTTATCAAACGATGTTTATAATAGTTTATTGGGTTTATCAAAAAACTTAATTACAAATATGGAATCATCTAATATATTAAACAAAGATCAAATAAATGAAAAAACAATGAGTTTAATGAATTATGGGTGTCGATTTATAAAAAGACAAAAAATCAATGATTCTTTGAATACTTATAATTTTAATTTTAGCGGAAAAGAGAGTGCCAGTTATAACACTACTAGTTTAACACAAACACCAATATCTGAAAGTAACAAGACAGCAAGTGTATCATATAGCGAGTTGAGTAACTTTTTGTCCGATATGGAAACCTATAAAACCGAAAGCCCAAGTTACTATTCTTCGGATATTTGTAGTTTAATGCAAAGTACAGGATGGAATTTTTATTATCAATTAAATCAAAATCCGAGATTCTATTACGCTTTATATGGTGAACAAAACGGATGGAAATATGATATTCAGATTTCTATGTTTGATGTTGTCTTTAATACAAGCAACCAAAAATATCCGAGCGTGCAAAGCCAACTAAAATATGGAGCGGTGTTAGAATATGATACATATTCTAACCAATACAAATTAGTTTATTTAAATGCAGGAATTTGGCAATCGAATTTGAAAGAGGAAATATATGGCCCAACAGGTAACAACATTTTTTACTCGAGAACACTATACGGTAGTTTGGAATCCCCTCCTTCATTATTTAATAACGTTATATCATTAATCCCTTATGCGAGTAACATATATGACGCTTGGCAAAACTTAACTACTTATCAAAATTCACCGTTGGGTCAAAAATTCACCTGGGATGATACTATAGCTGAACAAGAACAACGCTGGAATGGAGATGTAGTTAGAGGAATTGTTGGCGATTTTTCAGGAGCTATGATAAAAAAGGAAGGGGAATACGCACTGATAGAAGGGGATACTTCACTTTCTTGTAGTTCTTTTCAATTCGCTATTTCATATACCGGTAATTCAACTATATAAATATGTTTCACTAATTCCGACAATATCTGAAGATGTTTAAACGACGAGAGCTCTAATAAAATATGATCTTGGCATACCGTTGTTATAAGAATCGTTACGCGCAGGAAACTTTGTGAGCTAAATGCTAAAAATGTTTCCTGCGCACCCTTTCGACTTTATATTCTCTACACTTTTAACTCCTTATAAAGTGCCTCGGTGTAAAATAGTTATATGAGAAAAAGATTGAAAAGAACAAGAGGAAGCCAAAATCTGTAAAAGAAGCTGTTTCTAAACAAGTGCAATTGCACCGAAGGCAGTGCAAGCTGCGAGCACTGCCTACCGGTGCAGGAAAACCGGCAAACCGCCGGAATTCCTTTTCTAGACAGTATCGGCAAGATGCTGGTTTTGACGGAAGGCCGCTTCTCTCAGCTTTACTAGGCGTTGAGAGCATTGTCGTAATCCAACCCTATTTTTAGGCTTCGTAAATTCTCCTACAAATACTTGACACCGTCTATAAGGTGCCCTTTACTTGACTTTATGTGCCTGAAGAGTTATACTGAATATATTGTAAAGTGGATAATTATAACATGTTTTCAGAAAGTATCGATAGCACAAAATTAAATCTAAATTTTCTTTTTTCTTTCTTTTTTGAGGCAACTTTATCATAGCCCTTTTCATAAGATATTTTTGTAAGGTGTTATTTAGTTATTTTCTGAGCAGTGGCAGTTGTCTGTAGTTTTTTACGGCATTTATATTTGAGGAGGATTAACATGGAAAAGAAGGATGGTATTGCCGGCTTAATAAACTGGGCTTCATTTTTAGTTGTCCTGTGCGTTGCTTCTGGAATTTACACTTTTATCTTATGGTTTATTACTATTAATTGGACAGACAGAGCTCAACATGCAATAGATTTAGCAGATTTTCGAATAGGCCTGGTAACAACTGTTGTTTTGATCATTATAACAATATCGTTTAAAAAAATAGTTAATATTTTGATGAAAGAACGCAAAGATAAGGAAACATAAAATATTAAGGACATGCTGATTTAATCGCGTTCAACTTGCAAAAGTGGTAAAATAGAAGAAAGAAAAGGCGAGGAGAAAAACGCGATGAAGCAGCAAACATTTTCGGATGTAGAATATGCAAATCGGAGAAAGAAGACTAAGCGGGATGAATTTCTTGAAATCATGGAAGAAATCATTCCATGGGATGAATGGGTTTCATATGTGGAACCGTACTATCCCGAAGGAAAACGTGGCCGTCCTCCGATGGGCATAGAGAAAATGTTGAGAATGTATCTGTTGCAAATATGGTTTAACCTATCAGATGAAGGCGTCGAAGACGCCATCTATGACAGTTATGCCATGCGCAAGTTCATGGGAATCAATTTTATGAATGAGCAGGTTCCGGATGCCACAACGCTGCTGAACTTCCGGCATCTGATTGAAGAAAGCGGATTGGGCAAAGCTTATTTTGCTGCAATCAATCGCTGTCTTGAGGAATGCGGCCATATGATGAAGGGTGGTACAGTGGTGGATGCAACGATCATTAATGCACCGTCTTCAACGAAGAATGCGTCAAAAAGTCGCGATCCTGAGATGTGCCAGACCAAGAAGGGCAACCAGTGGTATTTCGGTATGAAATGTCACATTGGCGTGGATGCAGGCACAGGCTATATTCACAGCATCGAAGCGACTGCCGCAAACATTCATGATATTGCGGAGGCGGCAAATCTCATCCGGCCGGATGATGAAGTAGTGTACGGTGATGCCGGATATCTTGGAATTGAAAAGCGTCCTGAAATCGTCGAAGATAAGCACAAGTCACAAATTGATTACCGTATCAACCAAAGGCCCGGGAAAGTGAACGGATTTGAAGAAGGCCCTGGCCGCGATTGGCTTTGCTATATGGAGCATCAGAAGTCCTCGGTGCGTGCTAAAGTTGAACATCCTTTTCATATTATCAAGAATACATTTGGCTTCAGTAAGGTCTGTTACCGCGGCATTGCCAAAAATCTGAACAGGTTGTATCTTCTTGCGGCAAGTGCAAATCTTTTAATGTGTGCACGTAGCGGCGGCTGGCGAAAACAGCTGGCGTGAAATTATGGGACAAGTGCGCCAAAAATCAGAAATGATTCAACAATCTGAGCTTTGCTTGTTGAAAAGCAGACGATATCCCCGGTCAAAATGGGCTTTCATTCCTGATTTGCGTGTTTTATGAGCATTGATGCCTATTAATCAGTGGTTCCTTAATTAAAAATATAGATAATAGCACTGTGGTTCTATTTGAGATAAAAGTACAATAAGAGTTTCAGATTTTCTTGAAGGCACATATTCTGGCAAGAAAATAATTATGATTTTGGATAACAGCCAAATCCAGCACGCAAAGGTTTTACTTCCGTTTAAAGAAGAATGTTCCCTACACTGATCTGCGTTTTCCGCTTTGTTGCTTCTTTGTAAAATTCCTTCATAGCTTCCGCCGCTGCTACCTGTTCAGGATCGGCGGCGTTTTTTGTGAAATATTGAATTGTATTAGGCCTTGTTTGTAAAATCGGAAAGACTGTGCTATTTAACTAAAATAGCAATAGAAGCCAGATAAACAAATGCTAAAAAGGAAGCACCCAGTTTGTCATAGCGAGTCGCTACTCTCCTGAACCATTTCAGCCTT
>JARLHB010000051.1 GCA_031292465.1 Ignavibacteriaceae bacterium | reverse complement strand
TAATGGAACGATTTTAAAATTAGTTGTATGTTTTAAACCACAAACATGTTTAATTAAGGATGCTTATTATTATTTTTACAAACATATTATTATTTTTTATCCCGGAAAGATATTTTGGCACGAAACGAAGAAAATCTTATTCAACTTAGCAGGCAGGTCGAAGAACTTCGCAAAGAAGTGGTGTCGTTAAGGAATAAGGAAACCAGATCGTTAAAACTTGAAGAAGAACTAAGAACAGTAGAAGAACGGTTCAATAAAGTAATATATGATTTACCATTTCCCGCGGAAATCTACGATTCTCATGGCTATACGGTATTGGTAAATAGAGCGTTTTTAGAAATGTGCCGCATACCATCCGACGAATTAATAATAAATAAGTATAATATATTTAATGATTCTCAAATTGAAGAATTAAAGATATCCGGAGAAATAAAAGGGGCATTTGCTGGGGAACTTGTAGTTATTCATGAAGTTGAAATTAAATTTGATAAATTCAGAAGGAAATATGGAGTTCAGAAAGAAGGCAGCGGCGTATTTGAATTAACTATGTTTCCGCTATTTAACTCCAAAGGAATTATTCAGCAGGTTGTAGCAATATGGAAAAAAACTTCAGTTGAAGAAAAAGATGAAAGCAAATTAAATGTTCTTACTGAAATTATGGAAGATTCCGAAAACGGAGTATTTATTACAGATGTTAACGGAAAAATTATATGGGCGAATAATACTTTTACAATGCTCACCGGATATACAAAGCCGGAGCTTATTGGCAAGAATCCTGATTTATTAAAATCAGGAGAGCATGATCAGAAATTTTATGACGGATTGTTGAATACTATTTACGAAGGTAAAGTCTGGCATGGGAAAATTATAAATAAAAAGAAGGATGGATTATTATTCACCGGGTTGGAAATGATTTCTCCAATTAAGAATACCAGGGGGGAGACTGAGAATTATATTGCTATTATCCATGACTTTTCGGAACAGAAAAGGACCGAAATTGAGCTAAAAAAATCTAACCGGGCGCTTAAAACCATAAGTACATGCAATAGTGCTCTTATCCATTCTACAAATGAAAAGGAATTGCTTGATAACATTTGCCGGATGATTGTTGAAACCGGGGGCTATAGCTTTGCGTGGATTGGTTTACCTGGAAAAGATTCCCGGTTGGCAATAACGCCGGCTGCATATTATGGCATAAATGAAAATAAATTAAAATTAATGATGCCTTATTTAAGTTTTAAAGACAGCAGTCAAAACCCGATTATTAAAGCTCTTGAGTCAAAACAGGTTCAGGTGGTAAAATATTCCGTAGATGAAACGGAATTCTTTGTTCGCAACAGGTTTGTTGCTGAAAATAATTTCCAGTCAATGATTGCTTTCCCATTAATTGAAGATTCTGAAACCATAGGCGTTTTATGTATTTACAGCAACAATCTTGAAACGTTCAATGATGAGGAAATTAACTTATTGAATGAACTGTCTGATGACCTATCCTATGGTATAAAAACATTAAGAGTTAAAGAAGAGCGCGAAAAAACGAGATTATTGCTTACTGAAAGTGAAGAAAAATACAGGCGTTTCTTTCAGGAAGATTTAGCCGGTGATTATATTTCAGACGTTTATGGTCAGATATTAGACTGTAATGAATCATTTGTTAAAATATTCGGATTCTCATCCATTGATGAAGCAAAGAAGAATAATATCGAAATCCTGCACCCCAATAATGAATCAAGAGTATTATTAGTTGAAAAAGTTAAAAAAGAAAAAAAGATCAGAGGGCTGGAACTTGAATTAAAAACTATTGATAACAGGAAAAAATATATTATTGAGAATGCCTGGGGCTCATTTGACGACGAGGGTGAACTGACTGAAATAAAAGGCTATTTGTTCGATGTAACAGAACGAAAAATTGCGGAACTGGCTTTAGCAGAATCGGAATCCAGATTTCGTGAATTAGTTGAAAACATAAACGAAATTATTTATACCACAGATATTGATGGGATAGTAACTTACATCAGCCCCTCTATAAAAGTATTTGCGGATTATATACCTGACGAAATAATTGGACGATCGTTTATCAATTTTATATTTGCAGATGATTTACAAGTGGTAAATGAATGTTTTAGTTCTGCAATAGGAAATAATGTACAAACATCTGAATTTCGTATAGTTTCTAAAAGCGGCGAAACAAAATGGGTAAAAGTATCTGCCCGTCCAATTACTTCTGGTGAAAAAATTACAGGAGTTCAGGGGGTAATTACGGATATCAGCGAGCTAAAAGAAGCAGTTGACGGGTATAAAACAGCAAAAGACGAAGCTGAAGAATCAGAAAAGTTAAAAACTGAGTTCCTGGCACAAATGTCTCATGAAATACGAACTCCCGTTAATGTTATATTAAGTTACAATTCATTGTTAAAAGAAGAATTTGTAGAAAAATTAACTGAAGAATTATCGGGTGTTTTCAAGTCCATTGATCAGGCAGGGAAAAGGCTTGTAAGAACAATAGACCTTATTTTATACATGTCCATGTTCCAGACAGGTAAGCTTGAAGTAATGAATAGCGAAGTAGACATGAACTTTATACTGCTTAACATGATTTATGAATTTAAAAATATTGCGGACGAAAAAAAACTAAAGCTTAAATTCATTAATAACGCTGCAAATGCAAACATACAAACTGATGAATTTGTAATTATTCATGTTTTTCAAAACCTGGTTGAAAATGCACTTAAATACACTAACAAGGGGAAAGTGGAACTGGAATTATATAATAACTCTGAAGGGAACCTGTGCGTAGATGTAAGAGACACAGGTATTGGCATTTCAAAGGAATACCTTGTAAAAATGTTTAAACCGTTTACACAGGAAGATACAGGATATTCACGCAAGTATGAAGGAATCGGCCTTGGACTGGCATTGGTTAAGAACTACCTGCATCTGATTGGAGCCTCTATTAAGGTAAATTCTGAGAAAGGGAAAGGATCCGTATTTACTGTAATATTTAATTAGTTACATTATCTTTTCCATAATTGCAAAAAATAATGTAACCCGGGAAATCCAAATCAAAACAAAACTAAAAATTATTCGTTTATAAGGCTGAGCTTCTCTTCAGAAGAAATAGAGGGCTGGCTGCCCGAATCTTTCTTTAATAAAATTCTGACCCGTATATAAGCTAATACAACACCTGCAATTGCCAGAATAACCAAATGTATGAAACTTGGAATCAGCTCGCTGAATTGTGCATCCATCTGTGTTATGGATAAAAATGCATTAAAATAAGGAACAGTGGGTATAAAATTTGTCACTGCTCTAAAAGATGCAGGTATCGAATGGATAGGCCAGATATATCCGGAAAGAAATAGCAAAGGATAAGTTGTAAATACCATTACTTGTATTGCTACCAGTTTCTGTTTAAAGAATGAAGAAACAAATATACAGAAAGAGATTGTCGCGATAAAAAATACTGTTGTAAAAAGCATAAGCAGGAAAAAATTACCTATGCAGTTTATCTTTAGAAATGCAAATATTACCGTAAAGTAAAAAATAGCATAGGTTAGATAAAAAAGCAGATAAAATGATGACTTACCAAGGAAAGCAGAGGAATTACTGCCTTTTGCAGTAGTAAGAAGATGTCCCAGCAGATTCTTTTCTCTTTCCCTTGCCATGCTGGCTGAAAGGCCGATAAGCAGTGTTTGCTGAAGAATTAAAATAAGAACGCAGGGAATAATAAAATCACCATAAGCTTCAGATGGATTAAACAAATTCCTTAAATCCAGCCGCATAGGATCATACATACCTTTAGCCTGGTTTATGTTGTACCCGCTCATCTCAAGTATTTTGATTTTTACGTCTTTGTGATAATTCTGAACGACTTCATTTATGGCTTTATTTATATCATTAGAAACTAAAAATCGTACAGTATTCAAATATACTTTTATAACTACAGCTTTATTTGTTTTTAAATTAGTCTCAAAGTCTTTAGGAATAATTATAACAGACTGCTCATCATCCTTATAAATTCTGTCTTTTATGGAATTCATATCTGTAAGGACTTCATTAACACTTAATACTTTATGCGCATCAAGTTTTCTGGTAAATTCTTTGGAATAGACTGATCTGTCCATATCCATTACAGCTATGGGCACTTTACTTTCACTCTTGTTTATATAAGTAGAAGTATAAAATAAAGCATAGACGAAAGGCGCCAGCAGGATTATAGAAATAATGTTAACATCTTTTGATAAAATTACTGCTTCTCTTCTTAATACAGCAAAAAATCCAACTAATCTGTTTCTCATAAACTTTTCTCCGGAGACAAACCGTATCTTTTTATGTTAAATCTTAATGCAAAAAACGTAACTACTATTGAAATAATTAAGAAGATTGAAAGCCTGAAAATTTGCGGCAGCAGATATTCAAATGGAACACCCATTTGATAAATCTTTATAAAACCTTCTATAAAATGAGTGTACGGCATAAACTGTGCATATGTTGAATGCAGGTCAGGCATAATTCTTAATGGATAAGACAATCCGCTAAATATAAATGTAGGAGTTGTTAAGAAAATTGCAAGCTCGGTTGCAAATAAAAGGTCATGGAATATCGATGAAAACATTAATCCAAAGAAGAAAACAACAGCCAGGAAGAAAAACGTAAATAATATTGCTGTTATAACCGATCCCTGTATGACTATTCCGAAAGCAGGGTAAAGCAATCCAAGTAGTATTATTACATTTAACAACTGAATTATAAGATATGGAACTGATTTGCCAATAATGATTGCCAACAACCTGTTATCGGCAGTCTTAAGTAAATCACTGAATGTTTTCTCAGTAAATTCAGCGCTTATCAAAAGAACCGAGACCATAAATAAAGCCATATGCAGAATGAATGTAACTAATGCAGGGACAAGATAAACCATATAACTGTAATTAGGATTAAAAAGCACTTTGGTATCTACTTGCATCGGATTTACTAATTCCAATGCCTGCTTTTCCATCAATCCCTTTGAGCGGAGCTTCTTAAG
>JARLHB010000050.1 GCA_031292465.1 Ignavibacteriaceae bacterium | reverse complement strand
TTTAATAAAACAAAACATTTCCTTTGGTGTAATCCTTTATACTATAATCTGAAATTACCAGCCATCCTTTTTTTCTATTGCTTTTATAAAATTATAGCTATATTCGAAATAGCAAAAATTTATGAACTTTTGAATAAAACGGGGCTATATGAGAAGTAGCAAACGAGGAGCGTTTTTATTATTAGTTATTATTTCTTTCTTTATTCCGTCAATAAGCCAGGCGCAGGTTCAGGATACTTTAATATTAAACCTGAATGATGCCGTCTCTAAAGCGCTGGAAAATAATTGGGATATACAGCTTTCTAAAAAAGACATAGAAAAATCACAGGAACAAATAAGCGAAGCTTATTCTAATGCTTTTCCACGTTTGGACTTTACCGGCAACTATACAAGAAATATAAAACTTCCGGTTTTATTTATCCCGCCCGACAATGCCTTTAATCCTACTTCGCAGACACTTGTAATGGAGCTTGGCTCTAAAAACAGTTTTACCGGCACATTAGGATTAACGCAGGTGCTTTATAATCAAAAGGTAAACACTGCAATTAAGATTGCCGGGGAATATTCGGAGTATTCTAAAACTGGGAACCAGGCTACAAAGGAACAGGTAATTCTATCCGTAAAAAAGACATTCTATACTATACTTCTTGCCAAAGAACTTGTAAAAGTTAATAAGCAGAATTACGAAGCTTCAAAGGCAAATTTTGATAATGTGTCTCTGTTGTATAAGCAGGGAGCGGCTTCCGAATATGATTTTCTCCGCTCCGAAGTGCAGGTTGCTAATGTTCAGCCAATGCTTATACAGGCTGAAAATTATTTAGAGCTTGCTAAAAGCTCATTAAAAAATATTCTTGCTTTGGATGTAAAACAGCCGCTTGATGTAAAAGGCGACTTTGTATTTGAAGAAGTATCCGATGAAGTGATAAAAGAGGCGGGAAGCAATGTAGTAAATAAAAATCCGCTTGTTAAGCAACTGGCAATTCAGGAATCGCTGCTTGATAAAAATATTGCAGTTCAACGTTCCGATTATTATCCTACGCTTTCTTTTTTCGGCCAATATGCTTTCCAGACTCAGGACAACACATTAAAACTAAGCCATTACCTGTGGCCGCAAAGTTTTATGGTGGGGCTGCAATTGTCCTATCTTATATTTGACGGATTCGGCAGAAGTTCCAGAATTCAACAGGCGGTAATTGATAAAGAGAAAGTTGGCCTTGGCAGAAGAAAGCTGGAAGAAGGGCTTAAAGTTCAGCTGCTTCAGTCCCAGTTAAAAATGGAAGAAGCTAAGAAAAGAATTCAGGCACAGCAGAAAAGCTTAGAACAGGCAGACAGGGCATTAAAAATATCACAGACAAGATATAAGAGCGGTGTTGGCACTCAGCTTGAAATTATTGATACACAGGCTGCATTAACGCTTGCGCAGACGAATTATTCCCAGGCTATTTATGATTATCTGGTTGCCAAAGCAGATTGGGAATACGCAATCAGCGCTAATTCGAATTAATTGTTATTGTACAGCGGTTCGCTGAATCGCTGCCCGGTTCGCAGTATAATCATTTACCACTAAGGAGACAAAGGGAAATATGATTTTAAGAAATTATAAACAGTCTTTTAGCTTTTTTATTTTAATACTTATAACAGCATTTATGAATTTTAACTGCGGTAAAAAAGCCGAAGATAAAAGTGAAAAGAGCCTTACCTTCTTGGATACGGTTGCAGTAAAAGTAGTGAAAGCCGGAAAAGGAGACATACGGCTTGTAAAAACTTTTACAGGCACGTTGGAAGGTGAAGAACAGGCTAATATCGTCTCCAAAATTGCAGAAAGAATAACGGCAATTAAAGTACGGGTTGGCGATAATGTAAAAACCGGCCAGCTTTTAGTGCTTCTTGATAAAACCGGGGCATCTTCACAATTCTACCAGGCGCAGGCAGGTTATATGAATGCTGAGAAAGAACTAAACAGGATGAAATCTCTTTATGAAGCCGGTGCTATTTCACAGCAAATGTATGACGGCACAAAAACTTCATATGATGTTGCAAAAGCTAATTTTGAATCGGCTAAAAACACTCTTGAATTAACTTCTCCGATAAACGGCGTTATCACTGCAATAAATCCTAATATAGGAGACCTTGCAAGCCCGGGCGCGCCTATTATAACAGTTGCAAGCATTGGCAGGATGAAAGTTAAATTTGATGCCGGCGAGGAAGATGTAGCCGGATTTGCAATCGGGCAGAGTTCGGAAATATACTCCGAGCTTAAGCCTGAGCTTATTCAGAGAGGTACGGTATCGCAGATTTCAAAATCAGCAAATATTGAATCCCGGAGTTTTGAAATAAGAACAGTATTTCAAAATACATCCGATAAATGGTTTAAACCCGGGATGTTTTGCCGTGTAAATGTGGATCTAAAAAATAAAAAAGGCGTTCTTGCCATACCTAATTCTGCAATTACAGTGTTACAGAATAATCAAATTGTATTTGTTATAAGCAATGGTAAGGCGTCATTAAGAAAAGTTGAA
>JARLHB010000512.1 GCA_031292465.1 Ignavibacteriaceae bacterium | reverse complement strand
AACAAGAACTATACCGCGGTTGTAATATCCGCTTGCATTGTAAGGTTCAAATTCCAAAAATTTATCGTACGCTTCCAAAGCTTTTGGTAAATCAGGTATATTTTCGTAGCAAAAACCAAGTTCGTAGTAGGCCTCGATAAATTCAGGTTCAATTTCAACTACCTTCTTCAAAAAATAGACGGCTTTTCCGTAATCTTCCTGCCTCTGGTACAGAGTTCCGAGACCGAAAATTGCATCTTCGTTTTTAGGCTCAATATTAAGAACCGATTCAAGGGAGTTTTTTGCGTCTTCAATCAAACCGAGGTTCTCTTCAGCAGCAGCCCTGTTTATTACGGTTTCCGAATCCCCCGGGTTAAGTGACAGCGACCTGTTAAAGCAGGATATTGATTCGTTAAAATTTCCTACCGCGTTTTCCAGCGAACCTTTTCTAAGCCAGTATTCCGAATTATAAGGAAATGCCTCAAGCAAAAGATTTACAAAATAAAAACCGTCCTGAAATCTTTCACTTTCAATGCAGACTTGAACAATTTCTTCTATAGTTTCTATACATCCGTATATGCCGCATTCGGATATTAGTTCTTTACACCTGGTTATTTCATCTTCAATATTCTTTTCGTCTTCGTAAAAGTATTCATCATTGTTAAAATCTGAGTCTAAGTTAGACATTTCCTCTCCTAACCAATAAAACGTGTGCAAAAAATGTATTACTAATAAAATCCAAAATCAAGTTGATTTTAAGTTAACTTATTATAGAAACAATTAATTTAAAAATAAATTTTACACTGCACCACATTTTAAATATTTTTTTCCTAAATACTGCTTAATTATAACCTATATGCAATAAATAAGAGTTTTTCAATTAAATGGGGTTCTTATTATTTATTTAATTAAGCCTGAATAAACCGTTTATTTATAGCGTTGTTCGAAGGGATTTATTCTTCCGCATTCAACTAAGATATTTTGCAGGAACTACTTAACACAAAAATTATTCATACAGACCGATTATACAGTTTTATTAAATGCTGAATAAATTATTTCTATTTAATCAGCATTTGAAAAGATTATTGCAAATATATAGTTAATTTCTTAAAACTGCTGTTACTTTTGTAGCAGCATCTTTCAAACTTGAAGCAACTTCAAAATTTAAACCTGATTCTTTTAACAATACGCCTGCTTCCATAGCATTAGTACCTTCCAAACGCACAACGATGGGCACATTAACTTTAATTTCCTGAGCCGCATCAATAACACCCTGGGCAACCCGGTCGCATCGTACAATACCACCGAAGATATTAATTAATATAGCTTTGACATTGGGATCCGACAGGATAATCTTAAACCCGTTTGCTACTGTTTCTTTATTTGCACCGCCGCCCACATCAAGAAAGTTCGCCGGTTCGCCGCCCGCAAGCTTTATAATATCCATAGTAGCCATTGCAAGTCCGGCACCATTTACCATGCAGCCTACATTGCCGTCAAGTTTAATATAGTTTAAGCTGTATTTTGAAGCTTCAATTTCCAGGGGGTCTTCCTCGTAGAGGTCGCGGTAGCTTTCAATATCAGGGTGGCGGTATAATGCATTATCATCAAAGTTCATTTTTGCATCCAACGCAATAACATCGCCTTCCTTAGTAACAACAAGCGGGTTTATTTCTGCAAGAGAGCAGTCGCTTTCCACATATGCGCTGTACAAACCCATTAAGAATTTAACTGCATTTTTATGCTGAATGCTGTTCAGCCCTAAAGCAAAAGCCAGTTTCTTTGCCTGGAAGGGTTGTATTCCAAGTTCAGGCTCAATAGTCTCTTTAATTATTTTTTCCGGCGATTCGGCAGCAACTTTCTCAATCTCCATACCGCCTTCTGTAGAAACCATAACTACATTTTTAGATATTGCCCTGTCAAGGGTAATACCTACATAAAATTCTTTTTCTATATTAACACCCTGCTCAATTAGAAGCCTTTTTACAATTTTCCCCTCCGGGCCTGTCTGATGGGTAACAAGATTCATCCCAAGAATCTGAGATGCAAGATTTTTAACTTCATCAAGGCTTCTTGCAACTTTAACGCCGCCGCCTTTGCCTCTTCCGCCTGCATGAATCTGGGCTTTAACAACCCACAGCCCTCCGCCGATTTCTTCTGCTGCATGTACTGCTTCGTCAACTGAAAAAGCAACTTTCCCTTTAGGAACAGCAACATTGAATTTTCTTAAAATCTCTTTTGCCTGGTATTCATGTATCTTCATTTAAAACCCTCTTTATTTATAATTTTAGTCTGAATGAACTATCCCTGGGCATTTAAAAATTATTTAATCGAATTAGTATTAAGATTTACAGAAAAATTAAGGTTTTTAGCTTCAATAAGCAAAGTAAAGTGAGAAAGGGCAAAGCTGCATTTTGAATATCTTATTTATTATCAATAAATAGTTTATTAAGTTATAACTGCTATTATCTGCCAAAGTTGCATAAAACTAAAACAATCTGTTGTCTTTTTAAGCAGGTAAAAATCTTAATCAGTCAATTACCTAAAGAAAATATTCTTATAAAGCTATTTCTTATATCTTGTTTTAAATTATAAACTTATATTTCCGGCAAAAGAGCTGCTGCCTGAATTCAGGCGGGTTTTGCATTACTACAAAAATAATAATTGTATTTGCATGACAATGAATTTATTTTCGCATCACGAAATTTTGGAAATATGAATGGCACTATTAAAAGCAAGTAAGACAATACCCGAACTTTTTGAAACTCTTACTGACGAACGGCGCAGTAAAAAGAGAGATATCCTTCTGATGAAAAAAAACGAAGGTAAATTTCAGGGTATTACTTACGGGGAATTTAAGGTTGAAACAGAACGCTTTGCCGGCGGGCTTTCTGAAATGGGTATTATGACGGGAGACAAAATTGCCATCATTTCCGAAAACAGGCCCGAATGGGCATATTCCGACATGGCTATTTTAAGCCTTGGCGCTGTTGATATTCCGCTTTATCCATCACTTACGGCTGACTCAATAGAATTTATTCTAAACAACTCGGAAGCCAGGGGTATAATTGTTTCGAACAAATTTCAGCTTAACAAAGTTAAAAAAATAAAAGACAAATGCAGGCATTTAAAGTTTATCATCATAATTAATGATAAAGATTCCGAAAGCGATGGTAAAACAATATTTTCATTCCGGCAGGTTCAGGAGAGGGGAAGCGCCTTAATTAAGGATCGCCCGTATTTTTTAAAAGAGAGCATAAGTCATGTTAAAGAAAATGATTTATGCACTATAATTTATACATCGGGTACAACGGGCGAGCCGAAGGGCGTAATGCTCAGCCATAAAAATATTCTGTCTAATGTTAATTCGGCGCTGGATACTTTTCCAATCGGAGAGGATGATATCTTTTTATCGTTCCTTCCCCTCTGCCATATTTTTGAAAGGATGACGGGATACTATACTGCATTTGCCTGTGGCGCTTTGATATGCTATGCTGAAGGAATTGAAGCAGTTGCCCTGAATATGATGGAAGTGCATCCCACAATAATCACTACCGTACCAAGATTATTTGAGCGCATATATTCAAAAATTATTAAAAATGTTGATTCTCAGTCAGGCACAAAGAAAAAAATATTTTATAATGCTATAGAAATAGGCAAACAATACCATGCAGCAAAGCGGCTCGGCGGTGCTTCATTCAGCTTAATAGTAAAGCATAAGATTGCCGACAGGCTGGTTTTCAAAAATATGCGTGAACGCATGGGCGGAAGGCTAAGGTTTTTTATTTCAGGCGGAGCGCCGCTTTCGCGCGATCTGGGAGAATCTTTCGATGCAATTGGATTAATTATTCTTGAAGGTTACGGCCTGACTGAATCTTCCCCTGTAATTGCGGCTAACAGGCCCGATGATTTTAAGTTCGGCACGGTAGGAAAGATATTTCCGAACGTTGATATTAAACTTGCCCCGGACGGAGAAATTCTTGCAAGGGGCCCTAATATTATGAAGGGATACTACAGGAACAAAAAAGAAACAGATGAAGTACTTAAAGACGGCTGGCTGCATACGGGCGATATAGGCGTGTTTGATTCAGACGGCTTCTTAATAATTACCGACAGGAAGAAACACCTGTTTAAAACTTCCACAGGTAAATATATTGCACCTACACATATTGAAAATTTGTTTCTTGCAAGCAAATATATTGATCAGTTTGTTCTTATAGGCGACAGGAGAATGTTCCTAAGCGCCCTTATAGTGCCTGATTATGAGGCTATACAGGAATATGCGGATGCAAATAAAATCCCTTATGGGAAAAAAGAAGAGCTTGCAAAATCTAAAGAAATTTATAACCTGATAGAGCAGGACATGGCTCATATCCAGAAAAAGCTTGCTAACTTT
>JARLHB010000511.1 GCA_031292465.1 Ignavibacteriaceae bacterium | reverse complement strand
GCATATTCAGATATTAAATCTTTTACAGCTTGCTCACCACTGATTTGTGTAGTTAATAAATTTTCAATTATATCTGGATTTAGATCTAAGTTTATAGTTCGGTGACAGTTTGTGCATCTAAATTTTATCGGCACAAAGTCGAGACGATATCTAGTTTTACACTGTTTACAGTCAACCATCGGGTCTGTAAAATTCTCCACGTGTCCGCTTGCTTCCCACACTTTTGGATGCATAAGAATGGAGGCGTCAATACCTTCAATGTTCTCGCGGTAAGTCATAAACTTCCACCATTCTTCTTTTATATTTTTTAAAAGCTCAACGCCGAGCGGGCCGTAATCCCAGCATCCGTTTAAACCGCCGTAAATTTCACTTGATTGAAATACAAAGCCTTTTCTTTTAGCCAATGAGACTATTTTGTCTATTGTATCATTCGGGTTATTTTTCTGCTTTTCGATGACAGACTCCTGCAAGATTTTTATTATAAATAAAGACAAATATAATAAAATACAATGAAATTTGAGGTGAGAAAATTACTGCATCATAAGTTCTTACCTATTGTTCAAAGCTTATTTAGCTCTTTTTGCAGTAATTCTTTAATCTTTTTTGCTTCTTTATTTTTCGTGACGTGCTTTTTATCAGCCACTGCAAGAAGGTTTAATGACTGTGTAATGTAGTTTAGCAACAGGGAATTATTCTTAGTTTTAGATGCAATATTCTTTAAAACTGCCAGATGTTTTTTTATAGTATCTATGTCCCCGCGTTCAACGGGGCCGGATAGAGCGTTTGCTGTACCTGCCTTTTTTATATTAGCTAATGTTGAAAAAACAATGGGGTAAATAAGTTCAATAAAGTCTGTATCATTATTCCCGGTTTTTTTAAAAGCAGTTTCAGCATCAAATAAATTACCCACTAAGAAGTTGGAAGCGAATACTCCGGCAATATGGTAAAGTGCTTTTGCGCTGCTTTTAAGAGCAAACGGTTTTAACAAAATACTCTTTGCAAGATCAAACAAAACTTTTTCAACGGCGCTGCTGTTTGTTTCTACGGCAGCATAACAGCCTTTTACAGGGACGCACTTTTTAGACGGAAAGGTCTGCATTATATGCAGCGAGGCAGTAAGTCCGTTCTTCTTTTTTAATGAATCAAGGAAGGAAATATCAAGTGCGCCTGAAAGATGTACAAATATAAATTTGCTAAAGTTGATATTTAATTTTGATAATCTTTTAGCTGTAATTTTTATTTCGGTATCAGGG
Source organism: Ignavibacteriaceae bacterium (assembly GCA_031292465.1). Lineage (GTDB taxonomy): Bacteria > Bacteroidota > Ignavibacteria > Ignavibacteriales > Ignavibacteriaceae > FEN-1297. The sequence goes on along the minus strand of JARLHB010000511.1, from coordinate 3,326 downwards.
ACGCATAAAAATACTATCCCGGTTTGAGCATGAAAGTCTTGTAGATTATCCGAGAAATATTTGATGCCGAATTTATCAGCAAGCATTTTGGCTGAATCAGGTTTCCTGCTGATAACAGAGGTTATATTAAAACCTGATTTTTGCAGAGCGGGCACAATGGAGTGCGCAATCTTTCCCGCACCGATTATAATTACATTTCTTTTCTTATTGTTCAATTAATCACCATATATAACAGCGGAAAGATAGCCCACTACTTCATTATTATCGCCGCTTGTATCACCGGAGTCGCTGCGGTGTAAAATTACCGACTTCTTTTTGTTAAGCATAGCCGCCGTCTGCATCATGGCAACAATAGGGCCGCCTCCGCAGGCTTCACATGCTCCGCCTTCAAGGTCTTCCCGCAGTTGTTCATATTCAAAATCTATAATTCTTCTTTCAACGATTGAATCTAATTCATGCGCTTTTAACTTTGCATGATAATGCGACAAATCAGAACTTGCTACAATAATTGTTTTATCATCAATAACTTCAGCAAGCTTTGAAGATAATTCAGAAATAAACAATTTATTCTGATCTCCCATTACTATCGGTACAATCTCAAATTGCTTCAGCACAGTTTGAAGGAAGGGCAATTGGACTTCTATTGCATGTTCTGCGCCGTGCCCTGTAATTCCTTTAAAGATGTATTTACGGTTTTCAATTAATTTTTCAATCATTAATTTATTTAACGGAATTTTCCCGAGGGGAGTCTCGTAAGCATCACCGTCATAGATACAATTGCCCGCAAAATATTCACGGTGGCTTGGAGAAATAATAACTACTGTCTTTATATCCTGGTCTCTGATTATATTATAAGAATAAGCGGCAGTACTACCGGAATATAAATAGCCTGCGTGGGGGGAAATTACACCGAATATATTATTTACATTAACCTGCGGTTTAGAATTATTCAGGAATAATTCAATGTCTTCCCTAAGTTCATCGGGATTAGCCGGATAAAAATATCCTGCAACCGCAGACTTTCTAACCCTGCTCATAAGTCTTTCTTCTATTTCCGGTTTCAGAAAAAACAGTTGCCGTAAAAGTTTTTATGTTAAGCGGCTCAGTCCGCCAGGTATCAGGGGGCAGGTCAGCTTTTTCACACAAAGCAGTTAAAAATTGCGGGATGTCGTAATGGTTCTCAGTTGCAACCTGGGGCAGCAGGACGGCCTTATAATATTCCCCTCCCTGTAAGGAAGCTTCATCCAAAATTACTAATCCGTGAGCGCCAATTTGAATTTCATTATAATTGGGTAATTCGGAAAGAAGAGAAAGAACTGAAATCTCAATTTCAGCCCGGAATACTTCTTCTTCCGTTAACGGGTAAAATCTCGGGTCATTAGTTGCAGCCTGTATTGCAGCATCGCAGACCGTATCAAATAATGTCATATCTGATGTAACATACCCTACACATCCTCTTAACTGATTTTTGATGGTAATGGTAACAAACGCACCTCTTCCGGTTTTCATAAGTTCAGGGTCAATATTGAGATCTATAACGGGAGGCTGTTTCTCACCGAAAAGAGACTGGATAGAATCTCTTGCCGCAAGCATCAGGATGCCTTTTGTAGATTCCGAAAGCTCCATATTTCCCTCACTTAATTATTGATAGCTATTTCTTTATAGAACAAACTTTCAGCTTTGTTTTTTCTATAAGTAAAAAAAAGAATTTATCTTTTATAAAAAAACAGTCCGGTATAAAGGTTCCTGTATGTTGATTCAGAATTTCTTCAAAAATAACCTTTTTAGAGGTAAATTCAACAGCTTTAAAAATATTTTTCAGGCTGCCGTCTGAATTTACACTGTGACTGCTGAAAAGGAGCATATCTTCAGTCTTTATGTATTCTATTCTTCCGGCAATAACATTCTCAGTCCGGTATTCACTAAAATATTCACCAAGAGTAGTATTCCTCATGGACTCGGGATAAAAATATTCGGGAAATAAATAATTACCTGTATTTAGTACATTAAATGAATTTTCACGCAATGAATTTATACGGCTTGCATCATCGCTCAGGTTCTCCTCCATGATGCCGGTCTTAAGATTTATTGTGAAAAATTCTCTTCCTTCAAAAATGTTTCTGTAGCAGTATATTTTATCTTCATAAATGAAAAGAAAAACATAATCATTGTTTTCCCAGAGTATTTTTCCTGAATTAATATCATAAGCAATCATGCCGTCATGTTCGGGCATTTCACGGCTGGTATATTTATGAAAAATTATTACATCATTATAAATTGTTTCTATGCCCGCCCAGTATTTTTCTTCAAGCTGAAAGTCATAGAAAATTTTCTTACCTGAATTTATATCAATGCAATTAAAGAACACTTCCTTTGTAGATGTATCTCTTTCTTCTATAATAAGCTTATCTGTATTAGCAGGAATCAGGCGCCAAATCAGCCTGTCTCTTGAATAACCGTAAGCCTTTTTTATCTTGCTCATTTTCTCTCTGTCTTATTTAATAGGTTCAAATTTAGCAGTAAAGTGCCTTAACATCGGAGCTTCGTAAACAATTTTGTATCCTTTTAACGAATCCCTATTTTTAAATACTTCCAGGATTATTTCAAGTACATAGTCTATATGGCTTTGAGTATAAACTCTTCTTGGTATGGCAAGGCGGACGAGCTCCATAGGCGGAGGAACCAGTTTCCCATTGTCATCATATTTGCCAAACATAACGCTGCCGATTTCAACGCTCCTTATACCGCCTTCATTATATAATGCCACGACAATGGACTGGCCGGGGAATTGTTCAGGCGGAACATGAGGCAGGAATCTTTTTGCATCAATATAAATTGCATGCCCGCCCGGCGGTTCAATAATCGGAACTCCTTCAGCAACTAATTTTTCTCCAAGGTATTCAATGCTTCTAATTCTGTATTCAAGATAATGTTCGTCAACAATTTCTTCCAGTCCCTGTGCAACAGCTTCAAGGTCGCGCCCTGCCAGGCCGCCGTATGTGGTGAAGCCCTCGGTTACAATTAAAAGATTTCTGCATTTCATTGCAAGGCTGCTGTCATTCATAGCAAGGAACCCGCCGATATTTACAAGCGCATCTTTCTTAGCGCTCATTGTTACGCCGTCGGCATAAGAAAACATTTCCTGTGCAATTGCAAGGACTGATTTATTCTCATAGCCAGCTTCTCTTTTCTTTATGAAATAAGCATTTTCTGCAAAACGGCATGCATCAATAAATAATGGGATGCCGTATTTATTGCACACATTTTTTACATCCTTTATATTCTGCATTGAGACAGGCTGGCCGCCGCCGGAATTATTTGTTATT
>JARLHB010000510.1 GCA_031292465.1 Ignavibacteriaceae bacterium | reverse complement strand
TCTGTTTAGCAAATATACAGTTCCAAACATTGCCCCTACTCCAAATGCACCCATTAAAAATCCATACATGCTTGCACCGCCGTGGAATATATCTTTAGCAAAAACAGGCGCTAAAAGTGTTAATGGAGTACTCATTAAACTTACAAGAGCAAGCAGTAGAATTAAATATTTAATTGGCTTAAACCCGAATGAGTAATTAAAACCCTCTTTCATTTCTTCAAGAACATTTGTCTTTTTAGAATTTTTCAAATACGGAATATTCTTCATACTTAAAAGTGAAATAATAACAGCGACATAACTAAGGCTGTTTAAAGCAAAGCACCAGCCCTCGCCGATTGTAGAAATAAGTATGCCTGCTATTGAAGGCCCTATTAATCTTGTACTGTTAACCATCGAAGAATTCAGTGCAATCGCATTTGGTAAATCCTTCTTGTTATTATCAAGCATATCAAACATAAACGATTGTCTTACAGGTATATCAAAAGCACTTATTGTACCCAGAACTATACTTAAAGTTATAAGATGCCAAACTTGTACATGACCTGAGAGCACTATTACCGATAGAATAAGTGCCTGGATTAATGATGCAGTTTGTATTGCCAAAATAACTTTATGCCGGTTCCATCTGTCGGCCAGTACACCGGCAATTGGTGAAAGTAAAAACATCGGTATCTGGCTTGAAAATCCAATCATCCCAAGCATAAAAGCAGAATTAGTAATACTATAAACCAGCCAGGTCATTGCAATCTGTTGTACCCACGTCCCTATTAAAGATAAGCTTTGACCGCCTATAAAAAGGCGGAAATTCCTGTACTTTAATGCGCGAAACATGATTTTAAAATTAGGTAAACCTGGCATGATTGCTCTGAAACTGAAACTCATAAACTATTCAATCTGACACATTATCTGTTTAATTACACAATAAAAATCTTTTTATACTTCATAAAATAATCTTCAGAAGAGTTTTAAAATTAAATTAATAATCCAATTTGTAAAATTTATGATATTTTTTTTACATGAACGGTCTAAAAAAGTGAAGAACGTTAAATTTGTCACCGCTGTAGTAATTACATGATAAGCGGCATTGCATTAATATCATTATATATAAACTTTTACATTTTAAGATATAATAATTATGTGCTATAATAAATTCAACTGCTTCTATAGGCCGGAATATTCGCCGCTAATTTTGTGGTGCATAATTTTAATTTTATTTGCAAACAATATAAACGGGCAGTCTTTAAGCGAATTTCAAAGTTTCTCCAATCCGGAGAAGATTTCTCTATCAGGCAGTGCTGCATTAAATCAGAGGGTTATGAGCAATTACAGTAGTTATGCATTACCTAATTCAACTTTAGCTCAGGCTTCAACCGTATCTGCTCCTGATTTAAACCTCTTCAGCCATTTCGGAAATAATATTCTTGACAGCTTTAAAGGTAAAAATATCTACCTGCACCTTGCCGGCATTGCCTCAACATATATTCTTGTAAACGAAGATGTAGATTACCATGTAGAAAAATATTTTAATGAGCATGAAGAATACGGTAAAATTGGCCGTCCCGTTGTATATACGGGAATGTTCCTTCCGTTTGTAGTTGGCGGCGGACTCTATACTTATGCAAAGATTAATAAAGACGATGAAACTTTAGGGGCCTCATTTGCAGTATTACAGGCAAGCCTAATCGAGTTCTTGTATAACTCAACACTTAAAGCTATAACCGGAAGGTCTAATCCAGACTGGAGACATAATACCGATATGGACTCGCTAAGCAAATCTTTCAAATTTGGTTTTATGCGTAATGGAATTTTTTGGGGCTGGCCATCAGGACATACTTCAACTACTATGGCTGTTGTTTCTGCACTAACTAATTATTACCCCGATAAAGCCTGGCTAAAAGTTGCAGGCTACAGTCTTGTAGCTTATACTATATTTGGAGTTTCTTCTGTAAACAGAGGCGGCATGCATTGGTTTTCAGATGCAATAGCTGCAACATTTATGTCTTACGCAATTGGTTCAACTGTAGGTAAATATTATAGGAATACATATTCATCAAGAAATTCAACAGGGACAAATACCTCAGCTAAATATTCTAGCCCGCCTGCCAATCCGATAGGAATCAATTTATCATTCCAATTGTAACTCTGCATCAGCCTCAGTATTACTGGCTATGGCAATTACTGCATAATTGAGTTTTCCATGAATTGCCTATATCCACAGGGTGGCGGTACGATACTCCTGTTAATGAAAGCTCAGGTTTTTCCTTCCCAAATTGTTCGGACATTATTGTATGACATATATTGCAGTCTTTTGATATAACCTTACCCTCAGGACTTACATGCTTTCCGTCATGGCAGCGGAAACACCCGGGTGAATATAAGTGGCCAATGTTGTTTGGAAATTTATGCCAGCTTACATTCATTTCAGGGAAATAATTGCGGGTATATATTTTTTGTACTTCCTGAACAGCTTTTTCTATCTGGCTCTTTTTACTAACCGCAATTTCCGGATAATTTGAATTATAAAAGTCCTGTATAATTGTTCTGATGCTATCCAATGCAATTTCTTTTTTGGAATAACTTGTTTCAAGAGCCTGTACGGATATACTCTTTACATAGGGAAGTTCAGGATCTACATAGCCTACTGCCATTAAGTTATTCACTGAAGAAGCCGGAGGATTATAAATATGAGACGGGCGGTTATGACAGTCAATGCAGTCCATTGTTCTTTTATTTTCATCTGTTATCAAATTCCCTGGTAATTTTTCCGTTGTACTGCGGTAAACGGTTTCTTTCCCGTCTTTAGACTTTATCTTAACCCACGGAATTACCTGCCTGGCTTCATCGGTTGCAATATAAGTAACCTGGTTTGCAATATTCATATGCCAGTGAATGCCTGATGTAACTCCTGATTCTTCATTGCCTCCGCCTATATTGATTGAAAGCAATAAAGACATTTCAGAATTATTTTCATCAGATAAGTAATATTTTTTTACCTTTTCCATTTTGCTGTAAAAAGCGCTGGGCCAGTGACATTGTTCGCATGTTTCGCGGGCAGGGCGCAGATTTTTTATAGGCGTGGGTATAGGCCTTGAGTATTTATTAAATGTTACTGAATAAATCTGATATGCGCCGGTAATTTTAGATCTTACATACCAGTCAGCGCCGGAACCTATATGGCATTTAACGCAGCCGACATGAGCATGAGGGGAGTTCTGATAAGCTGTATATTCGGGCGTCATTACACTGTGGCAAACTGTACCGCAGAACTGATCCGAATCAGTGTATTCATAAGCCTTAAAACTTCCGAAAGCCGAAAACATTAAAAGAAGAACTGTACCCACCGAAAATATTATAGTAGCCCGCCTGTGTTTGGGATCGTTCAAATCAATTTTAGGAAGTACGCGGTCCCTGTGAAGCCCCCTTGTTTCCCTTCTGTGTTCCCTTATAATACCGTATAAAATTACAGCTAAACCGGACAGCAGGAACCCGGGCAGTATGACAAAAGCAATAATGCCCATATAAGGCTTATGCTCTGATGAAATAGCATCGATAAGCATCAAGAAAAGAATAAGTCCGAAGCATATTGCAGCAATAGCTGCCCCTGTAAATGTTACAGGATTATAGAATGATGGTGGAAGCCTTTTTTTCATGACATCTCTTCACTTCTCTAAGTTAACTAATCTTTTTCGCCCTCTTTCTCTTTATTCTTCTCTTCTTCTTCAAACTTTTTCTGTTTTATTTTATCAAGTTCAAGAGGGTGCTCTTCATTCATTTCTTCTTCTGTAATTTTGCCGGTAATCCAGGATGTATTCATCGGGTAGATTTCCGGGTTGAATATGACAAAGTAAAAGTGCCATACTATAATTGCCAGAAAGGCCATCCATGCTTCATAATAATGGATTGTTCTTGCAATATCCCATCCAAGCTTTGTAAATAATCCTATAAAGGTATTATCAAACCACATTATCAATCCTGTAAGGGACATTACTATTGTTCCCCAAACCAGCGCCCAGTATTCCGCTTTTTCAACATAACTGAAACGGTCCAGGCGCGGTTTTATTTTAGACAAACCAAGATTAAATTTAGCAACGCCAAGTGCATCTATTAAATCCTGCCTCTTAGGCCATAAATCTTTTACAAGCTGCCTTCCTCTTACAGTAAAGGCAATATAATAGATATGATAAAGGCTTGTTCCTATAAGAATAACAGCAGCTATCCTGTGTAATATGCCTCTGTATAAGAATGCATTCTCACTTAAATCCCTTATATGCTTAACCCACCAGGAGTCGGGAAAATGAAGCATAAACCCTGTAAGGACAAGAGTCATAAAACTTAATGTAAGAAGTATATGCTGTATTCTTTCGCTTACGCTCATTCTTAGGTATAATGAATGGCCGTGGCTTTCACCCGGAAGCATGCCCATCTGTCTGAGTTTCTTTATACGCGACTTCTTTATAAAATCCAGCAGATTGTGTAACAGCATTGCACCAATTACGGAAAAGATCATAGCAATGTAGATAGAAGCAATCCAGTAAATAATCGGGTCGCCTTTTTCATCTGTTGACTGCACATGTATCTTACCCACAGCAAAATTTTCATTTGCACCCGGATGGCATTTGCCGCATGTCTTTGCAAGATTGCCTTTATAAACCGACGACTGCGGATCGCTGGCAGACCTGATGTTATGAGCGCCATGGCAGCTTGCACAATTTGCAACCGTGGTTGATCCACCCTGAAGCGCCATGCCGTGATAACTGCTCTTAAATGTTGATTCCCTGTTCGGGTTCAAACCATATTTTGCAGAAAGCTTAACAGAACTATGGCAGGGTGAACATACCTGTGATGAAAGATTTGCATAAGCTGTGGGCGCATTGGGGTCATTATGCTTTAAGATATTATGCTCACCGTGGCAGTTTGTACAAACAGGCGCGTCTATACTTCCTTTTTTCAATACGGCTACACCATGAACACTTCCTTTATATTCATTCGCAATTTCCGCATGGCACTGCGAGCACGTATTGGGAATATTAAACCTGTTAACAGTTGATGCCGGATCGCTGCCGGGTTTAATTGAATGCGCAGTATGGCAGCTTACACAATTTGCAACCTGGCTGTTTCCCTGCATTAACATTTTGCCGTGAATGCTGTTTTCATAAGCAGCTATAAAACCGGCTGAAGGAGATGTCCTTTCCCTTATTTCCGGATTGTTAAGATGGCAGGAAACGCAAAGCTTTTCCTGCGTAATCTTAAGCTGTGCCGGGTCTCTTTTAACCGTAATACCGGTAAGCTGATTCTTGTGGCATGTAAAACAATTAGGTGCGCCTTTAATTCCTTCTTTAAGTCCTGTTGCATGTGCAGAAAGAAGATATTTTTCCTTCTCAGATTTATGACAGTTGCCGCATGCGTCAACTATATTAGTATAATAAAATTTTGATCCCGGTGTCTTGGGAGAAATTACATCATGTGTACCGTGGCAATTTTTACAGTTAACATCTACTCCGCCGGTAACCGAGTTCGATTTCATAATATGGGGATGGAAAGGATGTTTTAATGCCGCATCTTTATGGCATGACTTGCAGTCAATCGGCTGAATATTTGCTTTATGCGGCGTATTATTTATATCAAAGCCAACATGGCAGGCAATACATTGCAGTTTTTGATGTGCAGAATGTGAAAGAGTATTTGCATTAGCAAAAAGTGAAACAGTCTTTTTGTTTTTCACCATTGTTAATGTGCTGTCACTGTGGCATGTTAAACAATCATCATTAGTCTGTGCATTGATTTTAACAGATGTGGTTAATACCAGAAGGAATAAAATTATTGTAAAAAGAGAACTATATCTTTTATAATTCATATTGGTTTTATGAAGTTCGTTATTTTTATTTTCTTTTTGAAGATCGGGGACAATCATTAATGCCTGCCTGAAATTTCTGGTAATTTTGAAACAATAAAAAGAGTTATTTATCATCGGAACAATTTCTAAGTAATTCAATATTTGTCTTTTCCTGCAATATCAAAACACACCGTAATTCATTGCGATGCTTTAAAAAGAACAAACGAACTTTATTACTTACCCGATATTAAATGCAAATCCGAAGAGGGCAACAACCACGAAAACAAATAACAGATAAAATATAATGTTTTTCATATTTTTTTCCCTTAAATGATTAAAAAAATTAGTCAATTCTTCTGTATTATTATGTGATATTTGTACACTATCTCTATTAAAATGAATGACTTAATTTTCTGTATATACAGTTAAATCCGACCATGATATTTTACGTTAAGTAAAAAACTTCATTACTGCGACAAAGAATATGCCGTAAAGGGAATCAGTAAAAAACGTGTTACAACATAGAAAAGTGTAGAAATATACTACATAAGAGAGAATCTATTTCTAATAATTCTCATTGTCGGGATTGGACTTACTCATTTTGTAGAATTTTTTATCATCTGCGGGTATAGACACGGAGCATCAATTATGGCGAGGCCACCATGCCTCGACGGCTGCCCCGTCTCTACATAATATTAAATAAATTTTTAATTACTTCTGACTCATTCTGCGGAGACAGAATATTTATATATTCATTTTGGGAAGAGATGTATTTATAATCCTTTTCCCAAACTGCAATATTTTTTTCAATCTCTTTAAGAGCCTCTGCAATAAAATACAATTCATCGTTTGTCATAGTTGGATGAAGAGACATACGAATCCACCCCGGTTTTTCAGAATAATCTCCATGATTAATCTTTTCAGTTATTTTGTGAGACTGCAGCGGGCTTACATGCAGCAGGTAATGGCCATAGGTTCCTGCGCAGGAACAGCCTCCCCTAACCTGAATTCCGTACCTGTCATTAAGCAGTTTAACAATAAGGTTGTAGTGAATTTTATCTATATAGAATGAAATTGCCCCAAGCCTTTCTTCAATGTTGCCGGCAAGTATATGAAGCCCGGGTATTTTTCCTAATTCCTCAAAAACAATTTTTACAAGTTCTTCTTCTCTTTCTTCAATATTCTTTACAGTCATTTCTTCTTTAAGTTCCACACATAAAGCAGCTTTTATAGTTTGAAGGAAAGCCGGGGTTCCGCCGTCTTCGCGAAGCTCTATATTATTTATAAATTTATGCTGGCCCCATGGATTTGTCCAGTCAACCGTACCGCCGCCGGGATTATCCGGAACACGGTTATGGTAGAGCTTTGAGTCAAAAATTATTACTCCCGGAGTTCCCGGTCCGCCGAGGAATTTATGCGGAGAAAAGAAAACCGCATCAAGTTTTTCAAGCGGATCCTCAGGGTGCATATTCATATCAGAATAAGGCGCTGAACAGGCAAAGTCAACAAAGCAAAAGCCGCCT
>JARLHB010000509.1 GCA_031292465.1 Ignavibacteriaceae bacterium | reverse complement strand
TAAAAAAAGCAAAAAAAAACCACTCAAACGATACAAACTGATAAGACAAAATTACACCTTAAAGATAATATATATTCAATATCAAAGCAACGAAAAAAAGACGACCATAAAAACTATTACCGAAATAGTCCGTGAACTATTCATATTTCTTTTCTATAGTCCTTGAAATTTCTTCTATCTTTTCTTTACTTACATTTATTTCTATTGGTGCTTCGGTTCTTTTTATCATACCGAGTTCTGTTTCGGCAATGCCAACTACTCTTTCCTCTGCCGAAAGGTCCTGGTCCTGCGCAGTTAAATTGATTCTCCAGTTCTTTACTTCTTTCAACTTTTCTTCTGCTAATACTTTTTCTTTTGTCAGCATTTCGCACTCAAGTTTAACACCCACATATCCAAGTATTAAAGACGTAATAACGATAAATACAAATGAGTTAAAAAATATTAACGGTTTAGCGCTTTTTTTCATACTCTCTCGGCAGCCCTCAATTTGGCGCTACGCGACCTGAAATTGTCTTCTACTTCAATCAGAGACGGAACAACCGGCTTCTTTGTTAATATTTTTAATCTACGTTCTTTATTGCACTGACATACAGGATATTCTTTTGGGCAAATGCAATCCAGAGTTTCATACTTAAACGCTTCCTTAACAATCCTGTCCTCCAGCGAATGATAAGAAAGCACTACTATTCTTCCTCCCGTAGAAAGGAGGTCAACAGATTTTGTTAAGAAAGATTTCAATACTTCAAGTTCATCGTTCACATAAATTCTAAGCGCCTGAAAAACCCTCGACAGTGTTTTAATCCTGTATCTGAAAGGTGTTATTGCTTCTATTATTTCCGCTAAGTCTGTTGTTGTTTCTATTTTTTTTATTTTCCTGTTATCAACAATTCGCCTGGCGATCTGCCTGGAATTTTTTTCCTCTCCAAATTGATAAATGATATCAGCTATTTCTTCCTCCGGGAAAGAATTAACGATATCCGATGCATTAATTGCTTTTGTTTTATCCATTCGTAAATCCAACTTAGCTTCATTCCTATAAGTAAACCCCGATAAAGGGTTATCTAATTGAAATGAAGAGACGCCAAGATCGGCAAATATGCCGTTGAAATACTTAATAGATTCTATCTTCGCAATAATATCTATTTGAGAAAAATTAAAATTAAATATTCTTATTCTTTGATCGCCGTTGAATTTATCTTTCGAAAATTTAAACGCATCAATATCAACATCGGTTGAGATTAATTTTCCGCTGCCGTTTAATGAATTCAAAATCGCTTCAGAGTGCCCGCCAAAACCAAGTGTTGCATCAAAGTAAACGCCGCTTTTATCGGTCATCAAGAATTCCATTGATTCTTTTAGTAAAACCGGCGTATGATGTTTTTCCATCATGGAACCATTACTTCTGCTGCAATTTGTTCATATGTTTCCGGAGTCTGTTTAAGATATTCGGCATAAACTTCGGGGTTCCAAAGTTCAATCTTTTTTAAGGCACCTAGGATTAATACTTCTTTTTCTATCTTTGCATATTGTAAGAGAGCCTGGGGGACTAATATTCTTGCCTGTGAATCCAATGTATCTTCTGTTGCATGCTGCAATATCATCCTGATAAATTTTGCATCATTTGGTTTGAAAGGATTCAAATCCAGAAGTTTGGCTTCAAATTGCGTCCACTGGTCTAGAGGATATACATCAATACATGCTGCCGTACCTTGTGTCATAACAAATGTATCGTTGGACTCAGGAGATACGTGTTTACGCAGTTTAGCTGGTATGCTTAACCTGCCTTTTGAATCTACTGAATATGTAAACTGTCCTCTAAACAATTATATTTTCCTATTTTTGGTTTTTTCCACCACAATTCCCCACTACTCCCCAAAATAAGGTAAAAAAATCCGAAATGTCAAGAAAATTCTTACTATTTTTACACAAATTCTTGCAAAATAGCTGTTTTTAGAAGACAAATCACAAGGTATCTTTTGTTTAAAATAATAGTTATAGAAGCTAATTAAAGTAGGTTGTTAAGTGATTTTGGATATTATTTTTTAAGGGGAGCCATCTGCCGGGATCGAACCGGCGACCTGCGCATTACGAATGCGCTGCTCTACCAGCTGAGCTAAGATGGCAGAAAAGGAGAAAATGGTAAATGTTTAAATATCATTTACCATTTAATCTACAAAAAGATATAAATCAGGCTATCTTATTTTCTTTTTATGCCGATTCTTCCGAAGTCTTTTTTTCCTTTTATGTGTAGACATTTTATGTCTTTTGCGTTTTCTGCCACAAGGCATTATTTACCTCCATTCGATTTATTATTATGAGAACTCAACAGCTCTTGAGCTTTTTTGCCATATTCTGAATTTGGGTCTATCTCAACAGCCTTCTTTAGCCATTCTTGTGATTTTTCCATTTTTCCAGCTGCCAAATTTACGATTCCTAAGTTTAATAATCCAATCTGATGCTTAGGATTATTTTTTAAAGCTTCTTCCATTTCGCTTATTGCCGAATCATAATTCTGTAAACTGTAGTAGCAAATGCCCATATCTATCCTGGCATCTGCGTCTTTGGGGACTAAAGATAAATATTGTTTATAATTTACAATTGCCTGTTCAAACATTCCGGCATCATTTTTTAAATGCGCCAGTTCTAAAATTGTTGTTCCATCTTTCGGATTATTCTTTATTACTGTTTCAAGCTCATTAATCTTTTGCATGCTGCTTAAATCAACACCTGAATTTTGATTTGTGTTAGTAGTTGCGGTAGTGCTGTTTCCCGGTAATATTATAGAATTAAGCAGGCCCGAGAATATTAATATAACTAATCCAACGCCTATTCCTACGGCGATAATTGTTATAGTCTTAGCTTTATTTAAACTTTTTATTTTTGCAGCAGGTTGTGGTTTCTTTTCGCCGGCTACATTTTTTGAAGAGGAGGTTTTACCTGCAGGTTTAGGTTTAATATCTTGCGGAGCGACTCCCGGCATCTTTACCGGCTTTACTTGGATCTTTTCAGTTTTTGCGCCTATTAATTTAGCACCGCAACCGGAACAGACTATATTATCTATATCATTTTCTTCGCCGCAATTCTCGCAGATTTTTCGCTCTACCTGTCCGGTAACATTCAAATCTTCAATGGAAGGCTGCTTCTCATCGCCTGAAATATTTTTAATATTCTCTAATTCAAAACCGCATTCAGGACAAAACTTAAACTCTTGAACTAATTTAAAGCCGCACCGGGGACAAAATTTAACCATTCGATTTCGGCTCTTTCATTCCTGAATCAACTAACTCTTTAAAATCCTTAGAGAACTTGAATGTCGGCACATAATGTTCCGGAACAAAAACGGATTCACCCGATTTGGGATTTCTTGCCTGGCGTGCATTTTTTTTCTTTACTTTATAACTGCCGAATCCTCTTATTTCTATACCTCTGCCCTCTTTAAGAGATTCAATAACTGTTTTAAAAAATCCTTCAATTATTGCTTCCGTTTCTAATTTGGTAAGCCCGGTTCCCGCTGCAACTTTATCAACAATATCTGCCTTTGTCATAATGGTACCCTATTCATTTTATTGAAGATTATTATGAACTTTTGGTTTAAACCTTTATAATTCCAACAATTAAATTATCAAAAAAAACAGGAAAATCAAATATATAATGGATACAGCATCACACCTGGCAACAATTACGTATAACCGTTCTTCCTCTACTCCAAACGTCTCAAAATGATATAATTTTCTCAATTAGATTTATTACTAATTTTCCTGCGCACGTAAGTTTGCATATTCATCAATCAAATTTATCAAATATTTCTTCTCTAAAGTCCACTGCTTTTGCTTTAATACAGTTTAAAAAGTTTACTTTTTAGCCTGATTTTGAAACTTTTATAATTTTCTAATATCAATTTTTCGGAAGTTTCCCGCTAGCTTTACTGCAAAGATTACTACTACAACCCTAATGGTACAATACTTGTATTTCAACAGTAAAAATGATGGGTTAAGATTATGGAATTGGTGCAAATTATAATGTTCGCTATTAAATTATTTGCGTTAGTAGCTGCAATAATTGTTCTTGCTTCTTATTTAGTTTTCAAATTAAAAGACAGAAGAAGGAAAAAGCCTTATACAAATTTTACTGTGCCGCAGTTAGTAATTGAGCCTTCTGTACCGGAAGTACAATACCTCCCGGAACCAGTTAATAATGCTCTGATGGTAAATGCACCGGTTGAGAACATTCAGTACGATAATACAATGTATGAAGCTCCGTATTATGAGAATACTCAATATGTAGCCGCACAGCCAGTGGCTGTTGCTTATCAGAATAATCAACCGCGTTCATTCGGACAAAGATTTAAAATAATAAATGAAGATAATCATCCTGTTGTTTCCAGAGGGCATATTATAGAAAAGCTGCAACCGGTTACTGTAGCTCCTCAAAGGTTTAATGCCAGGGCACAGTCACCGGTATTTAATATATATGATTATTATTCAAGCAATAATTTTGAGCCAATGCATAAAGTAAGCTTATAAATAAATACCGCCTATATCTGGTATTTTTTTACTGTTGCTAAAATTAGAGAGAGACAAATTCCTTTTCAGGGAGGGTAGTTATAAAAAACAGCCCCGATTAAAAACCGGGGCTGTTTTGTTTTAATATCAAGATATCTTTTGCCTTGCTACTTCACGTCTTTAAAACTCATATTCTTTACCATTTCATTTACATCATACGGCGCGGGATCACCGCCTAAATATTTATGAAACCAGTCTAAGTGCGCATCATAATATAACGGCATAGATTTTATACCGCTCGGCCAGTGCCCGTCGTTTTTAAACACAATCAGCCTTGAATCTATACCAAGAGTTTGCAGCGTTGAAAAATATTCCAGCGCCTGAGTATATGAAACTCTGTAATCTCTTTCTCCTGTAATAATTAATGCAGGAGTAGCAAAATCTTTAACATAATTAGACGGAGACAATTTAGAATATAAATCAGAGTTCCACGGCTGTCCTTTTAAATCCCAGTTCGGGAACCAAAGTTCTTCCGTTGCTCCCCACATAGATGTAAGATCAAACAGCCCCATCATGGAAGCAAGGCATTTGAATCTTTTTGTCTTTGCCTGGAACCAGTTCATCATGTATCCGCCGTAAGACCATCCCATAGCGCCCATCCTGTCTTTATCTACATAAGGGAGTGTTTCCAGCGTGTCAGTTATTTTCATTAGATCTTCAAATACTTTGCCTCCCCAATCGCCGGAAATTTCAGCAGTATAATCCTCGCCGAATCCTGTTGAGCCATGCGGATTAGGAAAAGCAACAACATAACCTGAACCCGGATAAACCTGCCAGTCACCGCGGAAAGAATCCATCCATTGCCCCTGCGGCCCGCCGTGCACATTTAAAATAAGGGGATATTTTTTATTAGGATCAAAGTTATGCGGCTTTACAATAAACACTTCCACTTTTTTACCATCAGCCCCGGCAACCCATAATTTTTCAGCAGGCCTCACATCAACTTCCTCAAGGAATTTTTTGTTAAACTCTGTTAACGATAAAGTTAAATCATTTGTTAAATTCAGAAGATAAATTTCACCGGGGTTATCTATAGACTTGGCTAAATAATATATAAATTTTCCGTTCGGAGAAATATCAAAACCCAATACTGCTTTCTGTTTAATAACATCCGATATTTTTTCTGAAGCAATATCGACTTTATATACGGGCGAATACCCCTCAACATCTGCGGTAAAATAAATTGACTTGGAATCTTTATTCCATATAAAATCAGTTATCCAGTTATCAAAGCTGTCTGTTATTATTTTGGATTCTTTAGTTGTTCTGTCATAAAGCGCTATTCTAAACCTGTCCGATTCAAAATTCGGAATCCTTTGCGTCCTGTATGCAATATATTTTCCATCGGGCGAATAAATAGGGCTGCCGTCCCACGCTTTATTTTCAGCAGTGATATTAACGGCTTCGCCTCCTGTTACCGGGACTATCCATAAATCAGCGTTAGTTGATGCTTCAGGATGCGCATCATGGTTGGATACATAACAAAGCTCTTTGCTGTCCGGTGAAAAATTATAACCTATTCCCCCGCCCAGCATAAAAGTTGGAGATACAAATTTTCCCGGGGTTAAGTCTTTATATGTCTTATTTTTAAGATCATATAAAAAGATATGAGTGTATTTGCCGGCAG
>JARLHB010000508.1 GCA_031292465.1 Ignavibacteriaceae bacterium | reverse complement strand
ATTTGGGAATATATTAATTTTTGCTGCCAAGCCACAGTAAAGCATTAATAATTAATTTATTTTGCAGTGGATTGTCAAACGTAAAAGACAATTCCTTGTTAGTATTGTTTTCATAATCAATATCATTATGCCCCATATTTATATAGATCATTTTATATTTTACATTAGTCCATACAACCGGATAATAACCGCTATGCCATATTTCATATAATTTGGGGCCGGTTCCAAGCGGAAAGCTTGTTGAATCTATTGAAAGAAGTATTTTAATATCCGGGTTTTTCCTCAAATCATTGGACCAGCGGTACCATTCATTAGGTGCAGATTTAAATGTATCCGGCAAATTTTTAGTAGCAGGATGGTTATTATCCTCAACTTTTAAAATTGCCGCTGTCGGACGCCAGGTATTGCTTACATAAGAGCCCGATCCTAAGAATTCATTATGGTACCAATCCCAATTTTGTAGATACGAAGACGGAGTTAGCGCAAATGCGCAGAAATGGAATCCCATCCAGGCCCCGCCGTTCTGCATATATTTTTTAAATGCTTCCCTTTGAGGTTCTGCTTCAGGCCGGGTATCAAGAAAAAGTACAATCTGATACCCGGAAAGGAATTTTTCATTAAGATTATCCCAATTGTTTGTAGAATCATATATAAAATTATATTCTTTTGCTGCCTGTGAAAACCACCTGTTTGCTTCATGTACAAAACTTATATGTGCTTTATCATCTTTTGCTGTATAAAATCCGATTACTTTAAATCCGGAAGGATTATTTTGAGCATTTAGATTATTAAAATATACATTTACTGAGAATATAAATGCTGTAAAAAAGAACATTTTCAAACAGCCAGACATAATACCCCATCAGATTAAATTATTAAAAGTTTAGAGCATATATCCAAACGCTTCCAGAATTTATAACTTTTACAAAAATAATAATGCAAAAGTAATCCAAATGTTATAAAATGAAAAACCCGGTATAAAGCAGAGCTTTTCTTTTTATTGCTGATACTGGGTTATTATAAAGACAATATGCGGAAGTTAAAGAGAGGGAAACAGAATTCGATTTTTATAGGGGGCGCTTATTAGATCATACCCGGCCGGACTTAAATTTGTCCGGCCGGATAAGATATACTCAGTTACGTGTTACTTCATTAAGATCATTTTTTTCGTGCTGTTAAAATTTCCGGCAGAAATATTATAGAAATAAACACCTGAAGCCATCTTTGCGGCATTAAATGTAATATTATATTCTCCGGCTTTCTGGTTAGAGTTAACTAAAGTAGCAACTTCTTTACCAAGCACATTGTATATTTTAATTTTTACTAATGATTCTTTAGGAATAGAATACTTAATTATAGTTGTTGGGTTAAACGGATTTGGGAAATTCTGTTCAATAGCATACTTGGCTGGTAAGGTAGCACCACTAACTGATTTTACATCAGTAAGTATCCACTGTGCTTTCTTTTCAGGCCACCAGTTTAAATCGCCCAACGGGAATCCGCCTGTAGCTGCCGTGTAAGAGGCTTTTGTAGTCGGATAAGTAAAATAATATGGTCTTGTATTATCTGTCCATCCGGGATTAGTCTGAGGGCTGCCGTCTTTCCAGTTTTCTATAGCCATTTCAATATATTTACAGGTTGGTGTACTTGTAAACGATACATCTTCACTTAGCCAGGTTGTAGTATCAGTTCCAACCATTTGTTTTTCGAAATCGAAATCAAGAGTTCTATAAGCATGAACAGTATCAGGATACTGCGCAATAATTGCAGGATCCATCCAGAAGTTATTGTTTTTAAAATTAATCGATTGTGTATATCCTGTAAAAGCTGCGGAACTGTCTAATGGCCAAATTTCAACACGGGTCCATTCATCTCTGTCACCCATATCCAGGGCAGATATAAAAGGTTCCCAGCTGGTAAGATAACCGACAAAGCCTGTCTGTATGAAAAGGTTATTTGTAACTATAATATCCGGGCAAACATCTATCCTTAGCGGGCAGCGCATAAGGTTATAAATTGTATTATGATCGAATTTAAAATATTTTTCACCGCCACTAAAACGTCCGATAATATCGTGCATAATATTATAGAATGTATTATTAATAAAGGATACTGAATCAATAACTGTCTCACGTGCATCTAAAACACGGCCGCCATGGCTGCTGTTAGCTATATTACTAATATAGCAGTCTTCAAAGAATACGCTGCAGCTATCCTGATCGTCAATTACTATTCTGTTTTTTACGCTGTCAATAGTACAGTTCTTTAAAGAGATTCTAATGTTAGTTGTCCCTGTTTCAATCAAATCTCCCAACTGTTTACCTGAATTATCAACACCTGAAATAAATATGCCTTCCAGATTTAAATTACCATGCGGTACACATAATTTAGCGTTGTTTCCACTTTCATCAGTTAATATTAAAATCTGAGGTTTAGCAGAACCGGAACCTCCTGCCGTAATGGAAAGGTTATAATTATTCTGAATTGTTCCAAGAGCAAAATAAAGAGAATCCTTATAGAGAACATAGGAAGTATTTTTCCTTGCGCCGGTATCAGTTGTATCACCGTTAATATAGTTAACAATATCCGTATATGCACTGATAGTTTGTT
>JARLHB010000507.1 GCA_031292465.1 Ignavibacteriaceae bacterium | reverse complement strand
ATCAAGTGCGAACTTCATATCGTTAAAATTCTGATGCGATAAAAGTTCTATTATAACCGATGGAACATTGGGGCGGACTACCTCGCTGTAATCTGAGCTTTTTAACTGTCTTCTTGCCCACGTAGAATCATATTTTGCACGAATATCATTTACAATCTGTGTTTGAATTATATCTGCCAAATCCCTGTTTGCAAATCTTGATGTTCCATCAGGGAAAACATCTTTCATTTTAGCATCGGGTATGCTATAAATTGCTAATGTACCTACGGTAGTGTCATTGTGAGAAATACCTGCATCGGTATGAAAAGCCAATGACAGGTCAACCGGAATACTAAGGCCTTTAACATCCCTGTCCACATTCGGGCCGAAGGGTTTGCCGTAAAGGTAATTTACATATTCGCCGCGGCTTTTATAATCGTCTGCATAATCGCTTGAATCATGATCTAAATCATAGACTAGCGTATCAGGCATGCCCGCATATTGCAAATAATACCGCGCGGCTTCAAATACTTTTGGCCGGCCGCTTGTGGTTCCTCCTCTTTCAATTATTCCTTCGCCACCGCCAAAACGTACTGCATCGGCAGAAATTATTTTGCCGGGTTCTCCGCTTTTATTAGATAAAACCACCTTATCTTTCTCCGTGTTATATCCCTTATCAAATCTGAACTCGCCCAGATAAATCCATGTACTGCCGCCTACTTGCTGATTAACTTTATACACAGTTTTTATCCCGGAATGAAAGACAGTATATTCAACATCCGGGGCATTATCCATAGATGCAGAGTAAGCAACATAAACAACATACTCGCCTTCAGCGGGAATATCAGGAACCCAACTGACTGAGGCCAACCCCGTTGAATCTGCAATTATAATCCTGCTTGTGCCTTTAACAAAGGGATTGTAACCAGATGGATAAGGAGGATTACCTGCTGAGAATCCAACACCCCCTTCTTTCCACCTGTTCTTCTTATCAGGGCTTTTTTCTATATAATGTTTTAACTTTATATCTGAAGGCGAATCATTGTCAACTACAACTGAATACTTTTGTATATCCCTTTCCCGCGGGTCAAAAACAATTGCTCCGGCATTTTCAAGCATTGGCATTAGGTAAGGTACAACAAATGATAATGGTAAAACATCCTCTACGGACTGGAAGAGCCGGGGACGCTGCCATTCCCAGCGCCCTTCTTTACTATCATAATACCAGCCATGACTGGGCCATACCACCATATTTTTACCAAACAATCCGTTTGACGGCACATATTCTTTGCTCATATTTTTAACAACTGGTGTAGGCCGGGCATTCATATTTACAGGCAGCCTTGTATTATCATATTTGGATGTATCTGCCCTGTAATAATTTGGGATCAACTCCTCAATCGGGCGTTTCAAAGATAAGATGCTGTATGAATAATCCGAGAACTTACTTCCAAAGATATTTTTCACCTCGGAGTAAATGGCATTAACATTTTCTGTTCTAAAGGGCTGGTAACTAAAGTTGTCATTTAAGTCTATTTTAATCGTCTTTTTAAGAGTATCTGTCTCAATTGAATCGACTTTGGAACCATGAGGAATGTTAAATTTAAGCTTGCGGTATGTAAAATCTATTTTAAACTCATTTATTATTTGAGTAAGGCTTGGATTGTACTTTTCCGGGGTTACGTTTTTTGTTATAGGCTCTGAACCGCAGCCTGTTAAAATTAAAGTCGATAATACTACAGACACTATAAACGATAATATAAATTTCATGCCCAGCCTTAAAATATTACAAATAAAATATCGTAAAACTAAATTTATGATTTTAAATATTTGAATTCGACATATAAATAAAGGAATAAGTTTAAACCTGCCATTTTGCTTATTTATTTTAAATTTTCTGCATTAATATACCAACACTAAGGGGTATGGCAATAGGGCCGATTATTATAAATATAAATAACCGGACGTATGATATTTATTATTTCTACCAACAAATATTTTTGCTTAGAATCAACTTACATAGCAATTATTACCTGACAGCACAGCCTAATCAAAGCAGATCACTAATTACCTGACAATATTTTCGTATTATAATAGCAATAAAAACTGAGAATCGATATGAGTAAAAAATCTTTAAACGGCCTTGAAGATTCTATACAGGATGCACCTTTAAAAAAAGACATTAAAGAATTAGGAATAATACTTGGCAATGTCTTAAAGGAGCAGGCGGGATATAGCGTATATGAAACAGTTGAAAAGCTGCGTTCCTTAACAAAACAGCTAAGAGCCGACCAGCAATCTGAGAATAACCATTTAATCAGAGAAGAAATTATAAAGGTTATCAATTCCCTTAGTATTGGAAAAGCTACAAAGGTAGTAAAAGCATTTTCAATTTACTTTATTCTTGTTAATGCCGCTGATGAAGTGCATAGAATAAGAATTCAAAGAGAAAATGCCGTAAAGAATAAACCGCCTGAAGCAGGAACTTTTGCAAATGTCTTGTTACAATTAAAAGAAGAAAACATAAGCCGGAAAAACTTAAAGAGGATTCTTAATCAAATTGAAATTACACCTGTATTTACGGCTCATCCTACCGAAGCAACCAGGCAAACGATATTAAGAAAGATTTTAAAAATAAGCCGTATACTGCTTACTAAAGAGTTCCTTACAAATACTAAGGATGAATTTGATGATTTGCAGCTTCAACTGCAAACAGAAATTACTCTTTTATGGCAGTCAAATGAAGTGCGTTTTCACAAAGTGACAGTAAAAGATGAAATTCAGCATGGATTATTCTTTTTTAGAGAAGTACTGTATGATCTAATGCCTCATTTTTACCAGACATTAAATAAAAAGCTGCAAACTTATTACGATATAAATGATTATATCCCGGCTATATTTAAATTCGGTTCATGGATAGGCGGCGACCGGGATGGCCATCCTTTTGTTACTGTGGATATTACAAAAGATACCTTAACAAATAACAAAAGGCAGATTATAGGCCTTTACCAGGCTGATTTGGAACTGCTACATACCTCTTTAAGTTCTTCACTGAACGTTGTCCCTGTCAGCAAGGCGTTAACCAGGTCGATAGTAGCCGACAGAGCAATTCTGGGTGAGAATAATGAAGATAAAATACCCCGCGACCCTTCTGAAGTTTACCGTACAAAACTAATGCTTATAGGCCGCAAATTAGAAGAAGCAAAGAGGAGCCCGGAACATAGCTCCGGGCAAAATAATTCCGGCTACAAGAATTCATTTGAATTTTTAGATGATCTAAATATAATTTACAACAGCCTGGTGGAGAATAAAGGCAAGGCAATTGCCGAATCTAATCTCTTACCGGTAATATATAAGGTTAAAACTTTCGGTTTTAGATTAGCTTCGTTAGATATACGCCAGAATGCCTCACTTTTATTTGCTGCAATTTGCGAGATATTAAGCTATGACGAATTTTATGATAATTTCAGTTCATTAAACGAAACCGACAAGATAAAAATACTGACCGATGAAATACTAAGCCCCCGGCCCCTTAAAAATAATTACAGCAGCTTAAGCGCACAAACGGTGCAGACAATAAATGAGTTTGGGATTATAAAATGGGGCAAAGAAAATATTGCTCCGAATGCCTGCAATGATTATATCATTAGTAACTGTTCAGCTACAAGTGATGTTCTTACAGCTTTACTGCTGGCAAAAGAAGCCGGGCTTCTAAATACAGCCGGTATGAAATTGCTTTATTCCAACTTTGACATATTACCATTGTTTGAAACTATTGATGATCTTCAAAAAGCACATCTAGTAATGCAGGAACTTTTTGATAATCCCGCTTATTCACAACATTTAAAACTGCGCGGAAATGTTCAGAAAATTATGCTTGGCTATTCCGATAGTAATAAAGACGGGGGTATTGTAACTTCAAATTACAAATTATACACAGCCCAAAAATATTTAAAGCGACTGTGCGAAAAACGTAATATTGAATTAGTTTTATTTCACGGCAGGGGCGGCAGCATTTCAAGAGGCGGCGGGCCTGTTAATAAATCTATTCTTGCTCAGCCAAGCGGTACGATTGATGGTAAAATTAAGATAACTGAACAGGGGGAAATGATTTCCTCAAAATATTTGATCCCGGAAATTGCGGGGAATAATCTCGAATTAATGGCATCCGCTGTTTTAAGCACTACGGCGGGGTCTAAAATAAAGCAAACAAATGATAAGTTTGAGATTTATAAGGACTTATTTGAAAGCATTTCATTCAATGCACTTTCTGCTTACAGGGAACTTATAAACCATCCGGATTTCTATGATTATTTCCGGAATATAACCCCAATTGATATAATTGAACATATCGAAATAGGCTCCAGGCCAGCTTCCAGAAACAAGAGCAAAGATTTAAGGAATTTGAGGGCAATTCCATGGGTATTTGCATGGACTCAAAACCGGCAGACTATTTCCGGCTGGTATGGGTTTGGTTCTGCCATAAGTAAATGTATTGAAAACAATACTGCTACCCGTGATCATATCAAGAAAATGTATAATGAATGGGAGTTTTTTCAGGTACTTGTTTCAAATATTGAAATGGTCCTGATGAAAACCGACATGGTTATTGGCAGAGAGTACCTTTCATTACACCCTGATTTGAAAAAAGGGCAAGCAATATTTGAAATGATTAATAGTGAGTATGAACTTTCCTGCCGGACTGTGCTTGATATTACCGGCGGAGAAAACCTGCTGGACAATGATAAATCGCTCCAAAGGTCTTTGTCGCTTCGCAATCCTTATATTGACCCTATAAGTTTTATACAAATTAAATTCATAAAGCAGTTTAGGAAGAATAATCTATCCAAATCTCAAAAAGAATTGCTTCTGATGCTGCTTCGCTCAACAGTTAATGGAATTGCTGCCGGCGTAAGAAATACTGGATGATATTGTACGGCGAAACGCTGTTTCGCCACTTATAGTACCAATTTACTTTAGAATAAATTGATTTTACGTAACGTGATTTAATAACTAATGCAAAAGGCTTGAACTATTTTTAATCCTTGATAAAATAGTCTACTTTCCTATATAAATCTTCTTTACCTGTTTTTTCATCTGTAAGTATAAGCACTTTATCACTTACCCAACATTTCATATTTTCGGGCTGCATACCCGCATAAGTAATTGTCAAATAATCAGATGATATTTTATAACTGCCCTTAATCGTTTCTATAGGAAGACGAAATATCCAGGATCCTTCTTTAGTAAATTTTGAAAAAGCTGTATGTGCATTCGGATACCTCCATTTATAGTTTCCTGCAATTCCTGCCGTATCTGATAGGCCGTCGGGTATTTTCACCATAGTGGTTACTTCATCATTGCCATTTCTTCTTAACGTGCTTATCAATGTATCTTTCTTAATAACAACGTCTGTAGTGTCAATAATATGTTTTGTTGAATGTAATAACTCAGCTATCATCTTGTTTCCGACTATGATATACGAATATTCTGCACTTAAAGCTGTTTGTGCATAAAATGTACTGTCTGATTCAAACCTTATTATCCGCATACGATTGTTTTCATTACTAACAGACTCCCAGTTCCCAACTATTGAAAATGGATTTATGTTTTGAGCATAATTGCTGCTTAGAATTAATATTGAAATAATAAATGCAGATACATTTCTTTTTATAATTAATTTCACTTTATCAGTCTTCTTAAATTCGATTATACATTCTATAAAATTTACAGAATAAAACAGACATCTCTAAAATAAAAAATTCATATTTAAGGTAAGACAAATCATAAAAAAATCCGTCCCGATATTATCGGGACGGATTTAATATTATAACTTAACAATTAACTTTTTCGAAGTTAAAAGCTAAATTAGAATCCTAAAGAAACCTCGAACACATGATTAGCATCGAAGTATTTAACACCTCTATATGCATAATCAACTCTCAATGCAATCCCGCCTAAATCATAGTTAATTCCGGCACCAGCCGTAAAACCATAGATATAATTAGGATCCTGGTTTTTAGGAGAAATGGCATAACCAGCTCTTACAAAGAACATTTTGTTATATCCATATTCAGCGCCAAGATTGTATAAATCGCCTGAGAAGTTATTATTCTCAAATGTGCCGGAAAATTGCAGTGAATTTATATCATCAATAACCGGGGCATAACCTAAGCCTATATCAATTGATGATGGTAAATCAAATGAAGCGGCACTTATTGAATAAAAGCTTGGCGATCTGAGAAAAGCATCGGTAGGCGTAGAAGTTGAGCCTATAGGAGATGCTTTCACTAACATACCAGGGCCGCCATAAGTCATCTGGGGGCCGATATTTTTTATAACCAATCCAAAATTCAATCCGGTTATATCACCAAGGTCTTTATACTGAACGCCTGCGTTAACAGCAACGCCACTGGCGCTAACCTGGGCAATAGTTTCCGATATATAATGGAAAGTTAAACCAATTGATATGCGGTCTGTAAGTGCTTTAGCATAAGATACACCCGCGACTAAAAATTGAGGTGAAAAATTCTGGCCCGTACCATCAGGCTGGTCATTAGTTGTAATAGGTATATCGCCTATATTTAAAGACTTTACATCTAATGCAATAACGCCAAATCCTTCAAAGTTAATTCCTACTGCTCCGTATTCAACACCTATATCTGCAATATAGTTCATATGTGAAAACTGAGCCGCTACGGAATTTGTCATTCCGGCAACGCCTGCCGGGTTCCAGAACAATGCACTCAGGCCGGTTTCTGTGGCAATACCCGAGCCGCCTATAGCTATTCCTCTGGCGCCAACTGGTATTACAAGTTCATTTGCACCTCCGGTCCCATTCCTGGTCCCCCCGCCCGCAAAGACACTGTCAACTCCGAGGAGTATGACAGATAATATTACTAAAAAATTTATAAATGTTTTCATTTTTACTCCTTGATTTTTTTGCTTCATTAAAAATGATCAGGGAATTGTTGTTCTTGTATAATTGCCGTTTTAAGTATTTTAGTAGCACCAATGGTCGGCATATCGATATAAACAATATACAAACCGCTTGCTACCGGCAATCCAGAATCATTATTCAAATCCCATTGTTGGAACTGCGTCCCATCTGTATGATTTATAGTTCTAACCAAAATGCCTGCAAGATTAAATATTCTAATCGTTGCTGTAGTCGGTAAGTGGTTAAAAGTTACAAATCTTGCATATTTACTCGTTTCCTGGGTATTCACGCCATAATAAGGATTCGGGAAAACATTTATTGCATTTATATCAGTTTTTGCAAGAGCCGTACTCTTTGTTGAAGCTGTTGCTGTAAAAGTAAATTCATCCTTTAATGAATTGACATAATTAGGAACAATTTCAAATTCATCACCTGCAGCAAATAAATTGGTAGCTCTCATGTTTGGAGTACCAATCCACATTAATGGTGTTTCATTGTCGAGAATATCTGTTGCGAGTGCAGAATTATTAGATGTACTATAATTAGTGCCAAAAATAAAGAACCATTCTTTTGTTAAAGAAACGTTATCAATTCCATCATTATTTGATGGCGGGTCATATTTACCATCAACCCTGGCTCCTGCTGCGTTATTTTCGAGAAAACCTACGTCCAGACGCTGATTATTGTTGTCTTCATCATAAGCTGCAAAGGGGATAGATCTTCTATCCTGATAAGCATAACCAGCTGTAGGATTTATAATGAATGGAACAAATGAAGGATCCTGAGCTGCTGAACTTGCATGACGTAAATATCTGTATGCCGAAGATACGTTTGGATCAGATGAATTTACGATATTATATGCAGTATCAATTGCAGCAAATTTAATTAATACTTTATGTAACTGGTCTGGTGTAATTGATGAGCTACTAAACCAATTATTGTAACCCATACCAATTGCTCCGCTAAACCCTTCGAGTCCAAAACCATCAGCATTTGCAAATGTCCAATCCCTTTTGCCGGAAGGAATATTATATGTATTCATTCCAGGGTTTGGTCAAATTACCTTTACTTGCATTCCGCTGACAAAAGAATAGTTATCATCACCAGTTTGATTCGTTTGTCCTGATAATACAACTGAATTAGATTTAGTCACATCAATCAACTTCCATGAATTGATTCCACCGGCTGTGTCAAAAGCGACTTTATATTGATCACCGGTTAATTTTGTAGGATCGACTACTAATACAATAACAGATCCATCACTGGTTCCTGCAGAGTGTGCTGCAATAATAGTATCACCAGTAGTATATGTACTTCTAACACCTGGTGCACTGCCCTGTGGAACTACAGTTATTGAACTGATCGGATTTTCCAGATGATGAGGTATTGAAGTTGCATTATAAGCATAAGCAGTAACTGCATAATAATATTTCGACCCATTATTCAGTGCTTTGCCAACATTCATAACCTGGTCAGTTGTAATAGTAATAGATCTTTTAATACCGGAATCAGTTCCAAATTCATAAACTTTCGAAGTTACTTCTCCTGAAGTTGCGTCAAAGTAATCATCTAAAATTTTTAGTATGTTGTCTCCTGCAACATCATAAGTGGCCAGGAGGACACTGCTTGCAGTACTATTTGGAGGAGGCAATTGGAATACGTTGTATCCTTCGAATTTGTAGCCCAGGCTGCCATAATTTTCAGTTGCCTGAACTGCTGCCAGATTTTCACCCCAATCTAATACCACCTTGTTATTAAGGTTAACAACACTAACCTGCGGTGCAGGTGGAGCTGTTGCAATCTGGAAGAAATTATTATAGGAAGACTGGGCTGTCTTATCATAGAACTTCAACAAATTTATTGCAGAATGATAATCAACTCCTGTGGTTGCACCGGCAAAAATCTCTGCAACTACAACTTCCTGCGTATCTCCGGGTGCCATGGTAAAAGGACCGGATGCCATACCCTGTCTTCTGTCTCCAGGCGCCGAAGTAACACCGTCAAGCCAGCCTGTTCCAGCAACAGGGTCACCATAAAATGCAAATTTTGTTTCGTTGTTCTTATTATCAATAAACGGTGCACCAGTTAAACCGTATTCACCATTAAAGAAATGGTAAAATTGCGTTGCACCGGCAGGATCGCCCTGTGTCGGGTCATTAAAGTTAGCGTCATTGTTTATAAAGAAATAAGCCGCCGTCATTGGGAGGTTCTTTTTGCCGTAAACAATTGAACCTTTAAATATTGCAGAGTCTGTTGCTTCACCGGCAACTACCGGGCCTTCAAAAAAGTCGAAGCCGTCTGCAGGAGGAGGTAAAGGCGTATAAACCGCATCTGTTGGGTTACCGTTATAAGTAAATTGTAAGCTTAACGTAGTATCGCAGCCAACAAGATCATCGGTTGCTGTACCAAGGTCAACATCAGCCCAAAACGAAACAAACATACTGTCAACTGTGTTACTGCCTTTGTTAATAATGTTCCATTTCTTAAAATACATGTTACCAAGTGCGCCTGATTGCGCATAAGCCCAAAAAGTAGCATGTACTTCTATTCCGATTGGTGCAGTACCATATAAATTTGTTGTATTACCGCTATTCAAATCATTGGCTACATAATATATTGTCTGGTCAGCGCCGGGAACACCGGGAATGTCTACACCAGGCTCATATTTTCCATCGCCGTTAACATCTTTGAATGGAGCGCTGAGGTCATTTCCGGTTCCGGCTGCAGGCCAGTTTGTCCAGTCAGCTTCATACTGCGCTCTTAATGCTGCCTCAGAAACGCCTTCTAATGCAGCGTCACTGCTAAGATCTACCTTAGGACCGCCTGGATAAACATCAGGACGTACACGATAGATTGAATATTTAGCATCAGCTGGGTCAGCCGCTACACCATTAACAATCGGGCCGGGCTGCAAGCCTGTTCTGTATGCAGAACCACCGACTCTAACCTGAGAATCACCTGGAATATATCCGCCCCATAAGAAACCGCTCTGAAACACTGCGGTTTTTCCTGAACCTTTAGGATATTCTGTCCCTTCAAGGTTCGAGTTTGTGTTATAATCACTAAACCCGTTATTTGCTTCAAGTGCATTTAAATTGTTTATGTCCATTCTTGTAGTTACTATTTGAGCACCCTGGGTCTTAGCCATAATTGGGCGCTTGTTTTTACCATTATCTTTTGAAATTAAATCTAATGGTAAAAGCAATAGTATACCTATAAGGACAATAAATAAGTATTTTAATTTTTTATAAATCATATAAAACTCCTATTTTTTATTTACCGTCGAATTTTCAACTAGTATTCTAAGCGAAGTCCAAGCCTGATCTGGCGCGGAACTCCGTATAAACCGCCATATTGAAGATCGCTCGTATAGAAATTCGAGAAATCTGAACCATACTTTTGAGTTTGTTTATAACCGCCCATGTTTGGATCTGTTAAATATCCGTCATCATTGGCAACACCGGTTCTTGTATAAACATCCGTAACATTTTTGGTATTAAACAGGTTGATAACATATATATATATATCAGCAGTAACCTGATCCATTATGCTAAATGATTTATCAAGACGCAGGTCAGCCTGGAATGTAGAAGGCGTAGTTGAAGCATTTAATGCTTCAGCAGCATATCTGTTCCTTGCATCAATTGACAGATAAGCACCCGGGTTACTTGTTCCCAGGCTTATGTTGGAACCCGTGCCAAGAGTATATGGATGCCCGGCTGCAAAACTTAACAAAAGTGAAGCGCCAAACTCATGCAGAATACTTGGACCATCATCTTTTCCATACCTGTAATCTATGTTAAGATGTCCTGTAAACGAGTGGTTGTATGATAGCGGATTGATATAAACCGGGACATAAACATAATTTTTATTAAGAGGGCTTCCGACTTCACCAGCTGTTGAATATGGATTATCGCCAGTGCCTTTAGCATCCTGATATGCAATTGAGCCATTGACTAAGAATCTCTGAGTTCTTCTCATATCAAAGGAAAGTTCGACGCCTTGAGTAGTTGCAAAATCGCCGTTTGTCAATATTGTGTATGGCCTCCATCCTGTTGATTCATCGACATTTTGAGTTCCATAGACAACCTGGTCTGCTATATCCTTATAGAAAGCAGTTATATCAATAGAAGCAAATGAACCAACCTGCTGTGTAAATCCAATTTCATACTGAGTTGTTCTTGTCGGCCTTAAATTTTGCCCAACAATTGTTGAACCGTTAAAATATCCGTTATTTGGATTTATCCAATATGAGTAAGAATATGGGCTCATATATAAGTCACTCAAACTTGGTTGCTGTACAAACTTGCCATATTGTGCATGAAATACTGTTTGATCGGTAATAGGAAATGAAAAACCAATCCTTGGGCTTACTGAGCTAAATGAGGGTACTTTTACAAATTGTGATGCATCTTTTACATCACCGGTACTGGTATTGTAAGCCAAGCCAGGAAGATAAGGATTTTTTAATGTAGTATTGTCGGTATTAATATAATCATATCTTATACCTGCATTTACGATTAAATTCTTATATTCCATTCTGTCCTGCACATAAGCGCCGGCAAAAATAGGTCTGTGAGGCGCTATTTTATGAGAAGCATAATTAGTAGAGCCTGTATAATCATTGCCTAACACATCGTAACCGTAATTGTTAACACCTTCCAGAACCATAATTTGTTCTTTGGTCATAGTAGGGTTATTAGCAAGAAGCGACGCTATGTTTTGTATTGCGCTTGTCGGGGTATAACTGCTAAATTCCATTATTTGAATTTCACCGCCGACTTTTAAAGAATGTTCTTTACTTAACTGCGAAGATAATGCTGCATTTACATCGATATTGCTATTTTTATATTTGTTATAGTTAACAATGGAGGTAGCATTATCTGCTCCTATAAGAGGAGTATTTGGCGCTGCAAATGAAAAAGAAGAAAATAATTGATAATTAAGTGGAACCTGATACCGGCCGGCTATGCCGTTATCTGATTCTCTGGTTCTTCTATACCATGGAACGCCGGCTTTTGTATTAGCAACGCTATCGCCATAAACCCAGAAATTTTCATCCAATTGAGGATCGTATGTTCTTCCTGTGTTTATTATATAGCTGGCATTAACTTCATAATATGTACTAGGGCTAAGTATATGAGTTAATTTTATACCAAAATCACCGTTTCTGTTCTCGCGAATAGGTAATCTGTTAAGATCATACATAACATAAGTAGGATCTCCTGACATAACACGCTGTGTTGAATAAGAATATGTTCCAAGGAGTCGAATAATAATAGGATTATAATCCAATGTTATTGTAGCTACGCCGCTATACTGATTTGATGTGTTGCCTTTTATAGCTCCAGCGGGATAGTTTACATTCAAATTTGCATCTTCCGGTGTAACATTATCGGAAAGAGTGCCGAGATTTATTCCGTTATTAAAAGATGGGCTTCTGTCTGCCTGCGATACATTTTCAAATAAGGCGAAAAACTTAATATTATCTGCAATCAGCGGACCGCTTAATGTTCCAATATTATCGTTATAGCCATACGAATAAGTACCTAAATTTTTCTTCCCATCCCATCTGTTCTTACTGCTTTTAAAAGTCCAGTTATCAGTCAGATATTCCAGGCTGGCTTTAAGCTTAGGGCCGCCTGATTTTAATTCAGTACGTACGATACCGGCATTAGCACCGCCAAATTCAGCGGTATAACCGCCGGCCTGAACTGATATTTCTTCTATTGCATCCTGTGGAATAGAAACCTGGCGCGTTGCAAACTGGCCGCCGGCCCTTACACTTGAAAATGCGTTAGTAATATTAGTTCCTTCAAGATAATAACCAACTTCATCCTGACGGCCGCCTCTTATATATGTAACACCGCTCTGCAGCGTAACACCCGGGGTAAGAGCAACTATATTGTCGACTCCTCTAACGGGTAAAGCATCAATAACCTCGTTTGAGGTTGTTCTGATAGCATTCGTGTTGCTTTTATTAACCAGAGGCCTCTGGGCTACAATTTCAACCTCTCCAACTGAAATACCAGTAGCCGGAAGCTGGAATTGAATTTCCGTCGTTAGATCCGCATTTACACGGACTTGGGAAATAGTTACCGTTTTATAGCCAAGATATGTGGCTTTTAATTCATATACACCTGCATTCAGATTGCTGATAGTATATTCTCCTTTAACGTCGGTTGCCGCGCCTAATGATGTACCACTTACAATAACATTGGCACCAATAAGCGGTTCACCCGTTTGGAGATCAGTAACCTTACCTTTTATTTTCCCGGTTGTTCCTGCAAAAACAAGCATAGGCAGAAACAACAAGAAAAACAGGACGGTAATCTTTCGTTTCATATTCTCTCTCTCCTATATTAGTGATTGATTAATAGTTGCCCGAAAAAAAAGACACAGTTCTGGGATTCTTTCATTTCAAGATATCTTTGATACACTGCATCTTTTAGATATTGGGAATGATTAGAATTGAATAGTCCTGACGAAATTTTTGAGAACCCAAAGTGGATATTTGCTTTAACTTTACTTAAAAGCTTTAATATTTTTTGGGTAATACCTTTGTTTATACCGGCAAAAGACGGAATAAATAGCAGTACAAATAACGAAATAGAAATACTCCGCTGCATACTCTCTCTCTCTACAACTAAAAAAGTATATTTTTAATTAACACACAAAAATAAACTTGTACCTGTACATATAGGTTTAGGCATTTTCTTTCCGCATGGGGTTAAAATATCGAATAGAAAAAAAGTTCGATTGAAGAAAGTATAATTATTACCTATAGTACTATCCATTAAAAGATGAAGTAAAATTTGACGATAAAACCTACAAAAATAAAAATGCGTTCTTAACGTCTAAAAAAACTCATTTAAAGTCAATAACTTTTGATGTATTAAATTTAATTTCTCGCACAAAAGCACAAAATATTTAAAATAATTTTAAACATAAATATTAAGATTATCAAATAATTTTACTAAAAAAATGAATTTTTTACCATTTTATTATTATTTATTGAGCTTGGCACGATTATTTTCCTTATTCTTTAATCATCGGCCTCTGTTTATCCTTAAAATATTAAACCGGCCGCCGGATTATGCCCGGATTCGGGTTCATATATGCTTGCCGGTTAAAATTTTTGCGTCTTCCAATAATACCGGGTAAGAATATCCGGCTCCGAAATCTTTATTTAATACAATTTTCCCTTCAACAATAATAATTTCTCCCGGCGAAGTTACATCTTTACTGGTTATGAGCAGATCAAAACTGCCGTTTGATTCCGTTCCGTCCTGAATATGAATCCAATTCCGGCTCATAATGCCTGCATTATATTTAACCACTTTTCCCTTTATCCTGATTGTTTTACCTGAAAGCTCATTGCGCTGCGAATATACCTGTGCAATAGTTTTACCGTCTCCCAGCGGATCAATTGATACATTTTCCTTTTGCACTGCATTAGCCTGCTGATGTACAGATGAAAGTGTTTGATCCTGTTGTAAATTTGCCGATATGCTTTGAACAAAATAGATGCTTGGGAATGTCCGGTTTAATGCATCACTGTGAAAGTCTTTCATTTCCATTCCCTGCGAATAATAAAGTGTTTCGCCTTTTTCAACTTTCATTTGTGGAGCAGCAAGCCAATATTCATTGCCATTTTCAGCAACACGCAGATAGGTATAACTTGAAACATTCATAGACTCCAAAACTTTAACGGCATGAGTACCCGCGGGTAAATTGTTTTCAGACAATTTATTTTCTTCCTTTTTGCATGCCGATAAGCTAAAAATTACAATAATAATTAAAGTAAATAACTTTTTCATTGTACTCCGCAAATAGAATTATATAAAAACATTTTTTTAACCGGTGATCCTTAATCTAAATGACTATTCAAAAACTACTTCAATGAACTTTCAGTTTGTGGCTGCTATTTTAATAAAATTCCAGATAAAACCAAGTTTTTCAGCACACATCAGGGAAAAATTCCATCAATGTAATAATTTATTATCTTTACTTATAAAATTTTTATCTTTCAGTTCGCCGGATAAGAATATTTTTTATGGTAATTGAAGTAACTGATATCTGAAACATTAATTATCTTATATATATTGCGTCTAATTATTTATTTAATCCAACTAAGTTAAATGGAAAACGTGCAATTCTGGATATCTCACTATGGATATATGGGTATTTTCTCCCTGCTTATGCTGGGTATAATAGGCCTTCCAGTACCGGATGAAACTTTACTTACATTATCAGGATATCTCATATTTCATGGCGAATTAAAGCTGATTCCAACATTTTTTTCGGCTTTTTTGGGAAGTATTGCGGGTATATCAATTAGCTATGCAATTGGAAGCACATTCGGGCATCACATCCTGATTAAATATGGGCATTATATTCATATTACTGAAGATCGAATGGAAAAAGCACATTTGTGGTTTGAAAAGATTGGTAGATGGTCACTGTTGGTCGGCTATTTTATTCCCGGCGTAAGGCACGTAGTTGCTATTTTTGCAGGTACATCAGAATTACAGATGTGGGAATT
>JARLHB010000506.1 GCA_031292465.1 Ignavibacteriaceae bacterium | reverse complement strand
GATTCAATTATTTTGTTGTAAATAGTAAAAGATATATATAATTTTACAACACTGGGGGCGGGGTTTTTATGAAAACAAAAATATTAAATAGATTAAGCGTCCGGCTTATAATTTCTATCTCATTGATACTTTTCAGTATCCTTTCTGTATATACTTACTTCATTATTAAAAATCTTGATGAATATTTAACCGAAGCGCGCTATCAAAGTGCTAATAATATCAGCGATCTGATTAAAAAGTCTACAAGATACGGTATGCTTCTGAACAGGCGCGAAGATGTTCATCAGATTATTAAGACTCTCGGAACCGAAGGCGGGGTTAATATAATCCGGATTTATAACAAACAGGGAACGATCATATTTTCAACAGACACTACCGAAATTAAGAAAAAAGTTAATGTCTCTGCCGAAGCATGCCTTGCCTGCCATAACAGCAGCGTGCCGCTTAATAAATTATCCATAAATAATAAAATCAGGATTTATAGGAACAGTGAAAACAAAAGGGTGCTGGGATTAATTAATCCAATCCAAAATGAACCGGATTGCTCAAATGCAGACTGCCATGCACATTCACCCAAAGTACAGGTGCTTGGCGTACTGGATGTTGTGGTTACTCTTGATAAGCTGGATGAAATAATTGCTAAAAATACAAAAGAGACAATACTTACAGCAGTATTAATTACAATAGTAATTTCATTCTTCTGCGGTTTGTTTATTGCGCTGCTTGTAAACCGTCCGATAAAGAAGTTAACCAAAGGTATTGATGAAGTAGGTAAGGGTAATTTAGATTATAAAATAGATGTGCGTTCAAAGAGTGAACTTGGCCAGATGGCGCACCGCTTCAATGATATGTCCGGCAGGCTGGATGAAGCATATAAGGAAATTAAAAACTGGTCAGATACTTTAAATGACAAGGTAAATGAAAAGACTGAAGAATTAAAGAATATTTACAGCCAGGTAAATCAGATTGAAAAACTTGCATCCCTTGGAAAACTGTCTGCTACTGTGGCGCATGAGTTGAACAATCCTCTTGAAGGAATATTAACATATAGTAAATTAATAGCAAAAAAATTAAAAGCTGTACAAAAGGATACTGAACACGCAAAAATTATAGAATTCCTGGAATTAATATCAAGTGAATCAGCACGGTGCGGCAAAATTGTAAAAGATCTTCTTTTGTTCTCCCACGGTGAAAAAGATGTTATTGCAAAGGAAGATCTTATTAAGATTATAGACAAAGCTACTACTGTAATAAATCACCATTTGGAAATGCACCATGTAACTCTTGAAAAAGATTTTCCCGGCGAACCGGTTGAGTTATTCTGCAATGCGCAGAAGATTCAACAGGCTGTAATGTCACTTTTGATAAATGCAATAGAAGCTATGCCTAACGGCGGAAAAATTACCATTCGTGTTACAAATGAAAAGAAGCAGGCAATAATAAGAATAATTGATGAAGGTACTGGCATATCGGAAAAAGACCTGCCGCATATATTTGAGCCGTTCTTTTCAACAAAAGAAGCTGCTACAGGAACAGGCCTGGGGCTTGCTGTTGTTTATGGAATAGTTGCAAACCATAATGGACATATAGACGTAGAGAAAACATCCATACAGGGTACAACATTTAAAATAACACTGCCTCAGAACGGACATAAAATTTAACAGGAAAAAATATGAGCAACCGTGAAAAAATATTGATAGTCGATGATGAAAAAATTGTAAGGGAGTCGCTTTTCCATTGGTTTGAAGAAGAAGGTTACGAGGTGGATACTGCCGAAGACGGTGAAGCTGCATTAAGGAAATATGAAAATACCGGTTTTGACCTTCTTCTTGTGGATATGAAAATGCCCGGCATGAGCGGACTTGAATTGCTAAGTAAAATAAAAGAGATTGATAAAGAAGCCGTGATAATTCTTATTACAGCATTTGCCTCCGTACCGACTGCAATTGCCGCTTTAAAAAACGGCGCTTATGATTATGTTACCAAGCCTGTTGATCCCGATGAACTTGCTCACCTTGTAAAAAAAGCGCTTGAACAGAGAGCGCTTAAAATTGAGAACCTTCAGTTAAAGGAAAACATCGAGGAAATAATAAGGCCTGATAACCTGATTGGCGAAAGCTATCAGATGAAAAAAATATATGAGCTTGTTCAAACTGTTGCACCGGCAGATACTACGGTTATGATTAGGGGCGAAAGCGGTACCGGTAAAGAACTTGTCGCAAAGGCAATCCACATAAACAGCAAAAGAAAATATTTCCCTATTATTCCTGTTAACTGCGGCGCTCTTGCAGAATCTATTTTGGAAAGCGAACTGTTCGGGCATGAGAAGGGCGCATTTACAGGAGCACAATATAGGCGCAAAGGCAAGTTTGAAATGGCTGACGGCGGAACAATATTCCTGGATGAAATCGGTTCCATTTCGCAAAAAATGCAGATTGAACTTTTACGGGTTATTGAAACGAGACAGTTTAACAGGGTCGGCGGTAATGAATTAATTAAAAGCGACTTCCGCATTATTATTGCAACTAATGAACCGCTTGAAGAGCTTGTTAAAGCAGGAAAGTTCAGAGAGGATTTGTATTACAGGCTGAATGTATTTACTATAATTATTCCGCCGTTAAGAGAACGGCGCGATGATATACCTTTGCTTGTTAATTTCTTCCTTAATAAATTTTCAACTGCAATGAATAAGCCGATAAAAAGTGTTTCAAAAGAAGCTATGGATTTTTTGATTAATTATGACTGGCCGGGCAATGTACGCGAGCTGGAAAATGCGGTTGAAAGAGCAGTTGTCGTAGGCAAAACAAGTTCAATTATGGTTGATGACCTTCCTTTCCACGTTTCATCTGCCCATGTCGATACTGAAGATGGCGCTAAAAGCCTTTCTTCAATTGAGAAGAAATACATTCTCAAAATACTGAATGAGAACAACTGGAATATCTCACGCAGCGCGCAGGTGCTGGAGATAGACAGGGTTACGTTATATAACAAAATAAACAAGTATAGTCTTCGTAAGAATGATTATTAATGGATATTTTTATTGCACCTGTAAAATTTTCCAATGTACAGCTCTTAAAGAATCTGGCCTCGGAGCTTTCCAGAAAATTTTCATCTAAAATTAATATAATAGATCTGCATATTGATATAGATAATTTCCTGTCTAAGGAAAGAGGGCAGTATTTCTCTACACAGATAATAGCAGAGGCAATAAAATTAACAGGTGAATTTAACGGCAAAGTAATCCTGCTTACTGAAGTGGATATTTACGTGCCGGTACTTACATTTATTTTCGGTGAAGCGCAGCTTAACGGCAAACATTCTGTTGTCTCAATATGCCGTCTGCATGAGGAATTTTATTCCGGCGAATCAAATGATCAGCTTTTACTTGAACGCGCAAACAAAGAAATGCTTCATGAACTCGGGCATAATTACGGGCTTGTTCACTGCCTTAATTGGGATTGTGTTATGCATTCTTCACCGGGAATTGAGGAGGTAGATATAAAGGGAACATCCTTCTGCAGGTCATGTGCATCGAAAGTTGAACATTTCAAATATTAAGCACTTTAACACAATAAATTAAATTATTAATCCCTCCATATGTAAATCATTTGATTATTTAACCCGGTTAGACGAATATGCTTATTAAGTGAGCGGGGAAGCCGTCGTTTCTCATTAGTGGTAAACCATTTAAAAATTAATTGCTGTAATTGAGAATTGACAGGCGCTAAAACGGGGTAATTATTTACAATGTAACAGATTTTGAGTATTACTGAAAGATAAGCATGTGCTTTTGAATATATATTCGATTTTTGGCTCGT
This sequence comes from Ignavibacteriaceae bacterium, assembly GCA_031292465.1. Lineage (GTDB taxonomy): Bacteria > Bacteroidota > Ignavibacteria > Ignavibacteriales > Ignavibacteriaceae > FEN-1297. The sequence continues at coordinate 3,552 of JARLHB010000506.1, read as the reverse complement.
TGTTTGCTATTATATTATACTATATTATAAGAAAAGGGGGCCTTTTGCAAAGGACCGGAGTTGACTCTTCCACCAGGCAGCCTTTTCAAATATAATTTTAGTCACTGCCCCCGTGTAAATATAAAAGATAAATAAAACGGGGACCGATTATCGTTTAATTTTAATTAAATAATGTCTATCTAAATTGGATTATTAATTTTTCTGATAAAATGAAAGCCGGCATAAACTAAAGTATTAATTTTAAACAATATTATTCTTGATATTATGTCACAGGAAGAGCAATATAAAAATCATGGCAGGTCCGGTGAATTTGACTGTATTTGGATGACTTCAAATATAATAGACTACCAGGCTTGTGAGAAAAACTTCGACTGTGAAAGCTGCACTTTAGATAAGATACTTAAAAATTTAGGCTCTGTTGAAAATCTAAAAAGTCGGGGAAATATAATATTAAACGGTACAGATTTTTTAGATAAAATTATTGGAAAACTGGAAGCAACTAATTTAGACCCTAAATTAATTTACCTGAAAAATGATCTTGTTCTTAAACATTTATTTGCCAACATATATTACCTTGGAATAAACCCTGTAATTCTTAATTTGCTGGATAATATAGGTTCGGTAAAAGACTGTATGAAGAAGGTATATTTTAATGCCGGCCAGACAATTGTGGTATTAAACGGCTCCTGGGGAGAACTGCCGGTTAAAGCGCCGATGAGTTTTTTATTGCTTGACAAATTAAACTGGACGCCGGAAGACATTGTAAACAGGCAATGGCTTGCTCTTATTGTTATAAATCAGTCTGAAATTATAGACTCGCAAATTTCCGGCGAGGAGTGGAAAGTTGAAAAGTTTAAGGCTCTTAATGCAATGCATGAATATAAAGAATGCTGCTTAAAGATTAATCCTTCATTGCTGGCAACAAGTGAGAAAATAAATTATATATATCAGCTTACCGGTAAAGCAGAATATATTAAATTACTAAATGCAGTGGCGAATGATTAATTTTATAATGCCGATAAGATATAATAACCGGCTATTCGGAATTAATTTTTTTTAGTTTTCTAATATGAACACGGGTACCTTATTCTTAAATAGTATGTAAAAATAATAGCGGCATAGCCGCGAAATGCTTGTAGCAAAATTATGTCTTGTAAAAGTCAAAGAGCATCATAGATGCGGCATGGTGCAGCACACCACGTCACCCCTCCGGGGTTTTAATATTTTCTTTTTTACATTTGTACTACAAGCATTCCGCCCCTGACGGGGCTAATAAATTACAATAATGTATTATTTTGCAAGAGAATATTTTTTGTCTTTCTTTTTCGAACGATAGGCTATAATAATATGTAAGTATCCGGCCGGAAGACAAACCGGAAAATAATTAACGCATAAAATGAATTTATATTTTTAGAGAATAAAATGAGTGTAAAAGGAAAAATTTTAATAGTAGATGATGAAAGGATAATCAGGGAGTCGCTTTTTCACTGGTTTGAAAACGAAGGTTATGTGGTTGATATTGCTGAAAGCGGCGAGGCGGGACTGAAAAAGTTTATTGCAGAAAGGTTCGATCTGCTGCTTGTTGATATGAAAATGCCCGGCCTTGGCGGACTTGAACTGCTGAAAGAAGTAAAGAAAATTGATCCCGAAGTAATAGTTATTGTAATTACTGCCTATGCATCGGTTCCTACGGCAATTGCCGCCATAAAAGAAGGCGCTTATGATTACGTTACAAAACCAATTGACCCGGACGAGCTGGCTAACTTAGTTTCAAAAGCATTTGAACAAAAGAACCTGCGCTTGGAAAACAAGATGCTGAAAAGCAATATAGATGAAATTTCCGGGCCGGATAGTATAATCGGCGAATGCCCTGCAATTAAAAAAGTTTATGAACAGATTATTACAGCGGCGCAGAATGATGTGGTTGTAATGATTCGCGGCGAAAGCGGAACGGGTAAAGAGACAACAGCTAAAAATATTCATAACAAAAGCATCAGAAAATATTTTCCTTTCCTTTCCGTTAAGTGCGGTGCATTAACTGAGTCTATGCTTAGGAATGAGCTGTTCGGCGAAGAAGCCGGAACAGCAGGCAGCCTGATAACAAAAAAAGGAAAGTTCGAATTAGTTGAAGGCGGCACTCTGTATCTTGATGAAGTAAGTTCAATATCGCCTAAAATGCAGGTTGAGATTTTAAATGTACTTGAAACAAACCAGTTTTCAAGAGTCGGCGGCAGTGAACTGTTAAAAACCAACTTCCGCCTTATATCCGCGGCTAATGAAAATATTGAAAGGCTTATAAAAGAAGATAAATTCAGGGAAGACCTGTATTATAAGCTTAATGTTTTCCCTATTGAATTACCGCCTTTACGCGAGCGCAAGGAAGATATTCTGCTGCTGGCTAACGAGTTTATAAATAAATTTTCAAGAAATATTAACAGGCAGGTTAAAGAAATTTCTGCCGAAGCTGCAGACTTCCTGCTTAATTACGACTGGCCCGGCAATGTTCGTGAACTTGAAAATGCAATTGAACGCGCATTGGTAGTAGGCAAGTCCGAAACCATAGCTGTGGATGATCTGCCGTTCCGTATAGCATCAATTGAATTTAATCCTGATGAAGATAAGGAAAGCTTATCCGTTATTGAAAAGAAACATATACTTAGGGTACTGAATAAAAACAGGTGGAATATTTCGCGCAGTGCGCAGGTGCTTGAAATTGACAGGGTTACCCTTTATAACAAAATAAATAAGTATAATTTGCGGGTAAAGTAAGTTTGCATGCCTGGTTTAAGCTTTTAAACCAGGCATGGATTTATATTATTGGAAATATAAAATTGATTCAACAATAACCTTGTTATACTCCAAACTCTTCCTTAACTTCTTTAAACTTCTGTATTGCAAATTCTAAATCTTCCTTAGAATGTGCGGCTGATATTTGAACACGTATTCTTGCTGTTCCTTTGGGTACTACAGGGTAGAAAAATCCTGTAACATAAATACCTTTTTCAAGCAGCCTTGCTGCCATCTTCTGGGATAATGCTGCATCGCCTATCATAATAGGGACAATAGGATGTACGCCGGGCTTTATATTTAATCCTGCTTTTTCAATTCCTTCACGGAAAAATTTAGTATTTTCTTCAAGCTTGTCCCTTAATGCAGTTGAAGATTTTAATAACTCCAGTACTTTAATTGATGCGGAAACAATGCTCGGCGCTACGGTGTTTGAAAATAAATACGGGCGGGAGCGCTGGCGGAGCAAATCAATTATTTCTTTTCTGCCGCTTGTATAACCGCCGCTGGCGCCGCCGAGTGCTTTGCCAAGTGTGCCGGTTATAATATCAATCCTTCCCATAACATCATTGTACTCATGGGTGCCTTTGCCGTGCTTGCCCATAAAACCGACTGCATGTGAATCATCAACCATTACGAGTGCGTTATACTTATCTGCCAGATTACAGATGTCCTTAAGCTTTGCAATAAATCCGTCCATTGAAAAAACGCCGTCGGTTGCAATTAAACGTATCTTTGCAGACTGTGCTTCTTTAAGCTTTTCTT
>JARLHB010000505.1 GCA_031292465.1 Ignavibacteriaceae bacterium | reverse complement strand
CCGGAGCCAACTCATAAATTAAAAGCAAATAACTAATACTCTATTCTGATTTTTTCTTCTACAGACTTATGCACAAAACTAATATCTAAGATATACACCCCGTTTTCATTATTAATATTCATGTTTCCATTCAGTTTTTCCCCGTTTATATAAACCGCTTTTGGCTGTAATGGAGAAATAACCTGTGTAGTATTAACATGGCCTTCAAAAGCCTTCAGAGAAAAATGCAAGGCCTTTCTTCCCGCTTCAAAACTGCTGTTTTCCAGTAATGAATTGGAATTTGAAATATACGGAGCTGAAGGCCGTCCCAATACTATGTTAATCTCTTTGTATTTAGTATTGCATGGTATAACGGCTGAAGGAATTTCTCTGCCGTCATATTTTACGGATTGAATATACCTGCCATTCCCGGTAATATTAATTTCTGATGCCCGTCCGAAAACATCCAAAGAAAATTCACATGATTTCTGATTTGTAATTAAATACGGCGTAAAAGAAATATTCCACGGATTCTCACTGATTCCGAAAAGATGATATAAACTGTATAAGTACCATCCTGCAGCCCACAAAAATTGCGGCTTGTCTATTTTACCATAAACTTTGGGATTATTATAATCGCTAATCCTGTATTCATACATTGCAGGCTGTCCGTTAGGGCTGTTAATTATTCCGTCCACGGTCATAGTTTTTTTAATAAAATTCAACGCTTCGTCTTTTTTGTCACCTGCAATTAATGCAAGTGCAAACCATGCGTTTGCATTCACCCATATACCGCCGTTAGCATAATAAAAAGGCTTACCGGCTTCATCGCCTTTTAGTTCAAGAAAATCTTTTAGATTTCCAAGATCCATCGGGTACATATTATAGGCGCCAAGCTTAGGATCAAACAGATGCGATAAAGCGGAATTAACAAGCACGTCTGTGCGTTCGCGGTTCAATAAATTAAAATGCGGCGCTAATAAAGAGCCCATATAATAATGCGTATCTATTTTGCCGCCCTTATAATAGTTAATCAGGAATCCCTGCTTGTCGTTCCATAATTTTTCGTTTAAAGCCTTTTCCATCCTGCCGGCTAATTCTTCGTACTTAACCAGCCCGCTTTGATTTTCACCAAGCATCATGGAGACAAATACATACTCTTTAAGAGATTCAACAGCAAGCGAGGTCATAAATGTGCGCTGCCCGTAACTGTTTGCAAGGTCGGAACCGTCTATATGCGCTTCCCACATTAAATCATCATCTTTTTTATTAAGCAAAGTCTGATTTAAAGATTTTGTTAAGTAAGGATATAAAAACTTCATTAATTTTATATCGCCGGAGTGCCTTAAATAACTTCCTGAAGTAATAATAAACCAGAAGTTATTCCAGTTGTCGGAAGATGCAAACTCGGTTTTATATGAATTGTCTTTCCAGTAATATGCGTGAGGTATTATGTAATCTTTATCCGCATGGGCAGCAATATATTTAAGGTCATTTTTAACTCTTGGTAAATCAAAATTAACAGCGGCATAATCCGTTACAAGCACATCATGAGTAAAATAGAAATTATATTCGGCAGGGCATGGCATTGGCACAAAGTTATTATTAATATAATGTTTGTTTACAGCTAATATTCCTTTTGCCCACAGGTATGATTTATCTATTGTAGTATCACCCGTAACAAATTTACCATCATTAACTTTATCTAAAACACTCTTCTCATATTCATTAATCTCTTTATTATAATTCTTTTCAAGATAAGAGACTATTCCTTTTCCTTCGTTTTGTTTTGATGTGCCGATAATCTGAATAACCGTCATTGTTTCTTCAGGCTCAAGATTTTTCTTGTAAAGAAACTCCGCTGCCGGTACCCTTTGATTGTTTTTATTTGATACTAATTCAGGTAAAGAAGAATAATTCTTATACCACCAGTCATTATTATCAGGATAATTTTTCAGGCTGCCAACCGTATTGTAACTTTCGGGCTGTTCGCCAGCATTGGCGACAAATACCTTTGCATTCTGTGTTTCGCTGTCATCAAAATTTGCATAGATGGATTTTGTACTGCTGTCGTATTCAGTCCATGCTTTGCTTTTTAAAGAATATGTATGAGAAGTTTTAAGGGAAAGTTCAAGGTGTGTATAAAATTCAAACGGCTGAGCGTCTTTGCTTTTATTTGTAATTTCATAAGCAACTACCATGGCCGGTTTATCATTACAGAAACGGTAGGATATTTTTACATTTTTCTGATTATCGCTCTTATGGAAAGTAACTCCGTACGGAGTTAAATCATAAGAGTATGGCGTAAGGCCAATCCACTCTTTATTACCATACCCGGCTCTTATGCCTGCGCTCATTACAAAAGTTGAATCACGTTTCCAATAATCCGTACTTAGATCCAGGCTATTGGCAACAGGATAAAAAAAGCTTATCCGTTGAGGCATTGGAGAGCTATGATGGAATTCCACCCCTGCATACGGCCCGCCCACTTCTATCTGTGAATCTCCCTGAAATGAGACTTTGATGTCGGGTTTCATTGAGAAATCACTCTTCTTATTCCATCTTAAAATGATTAATACAACAGCAAAGATTGATAAAATAACTGCTACTCTTATTAATCCGCCTTTTACACCGCCTACATCTTCAAGAAATTGTTTAAATTTCATTTAAGGTACTGGTTTAATGAAGTTGCTGTTACCGGGCTGTTTGTTTTTTTCTTTGAATCCACGGCATTATACTTAACTGTTATTTTCTCACCCGGCAGAATAATAAGACCGTTATCTTCAAATATTTTCCCGCTGGATTGCAGCGTTGCAAAAAGTGTAAGCTTGTCGGCTGATATACTCACCTCTTCCCTGCCTTCTTTTATTTTCAGTTTGGATTCCGGTAATTTTAGATGTTTAAATTCAACTCCCGCGTATAAATTCCTGTGCACAATATTGTTATGGCGGTCTTCCAAAGTAACTACAATAAGTTCTTCACCATTCTTTAATTCATCTGAATTGGGAACAGAAAATACAGGCTGATTAGTCAATTTATCAATAAGTACCTTCTTGTTCTTACTTAAAGTAACTTTTGAAGTTTTAAGAGAAATAACATCTATCCTGCAATTCCCGTTGAAAGCTTCGTGCGAGTTATTTACAACGCCTGCTAAAATTTCTTCTCCTTTTTCAACAAATCCTGAAAACGGATTTGAGAAAGCACTTTTCACCAAATAATAAGAAAGTTTAGGCAGAAGCTCCGAATCAATTAACGACCAGCTTGCAACAGGCCAGCAGTCATTTATCTGCCATATAATAGAGCCGTTTGTTTTGGGGAAACGCGCCTGCCAGTATTCAACACATTCCTTTAATGCAAGCGCCTGGCTCAATTGCGTAAGATATATAAAATCCTTTAACTCCATTCTTACAGGCAGATGTGAATATAGAAATTTTATCAGCCTTTCCGGCCCTTCAATCTGCTTGTTATGAAATTCAAATATCCTGCTCTGCGGATTTCTCTGATCTTCCGGCAGTACACTTAACATTGTTTCATAATTTGCCGGGGCCTGAAAACCAAATTCTGTTACAAATAAACTATTATCGGATTTTACTTTTTTATGATCCACCCACCTGCTCCACAAGTCCCATTGATGCCTGTTTCCTGATAATTCAGAGTTCGGATCATCTTCATTACTAAACGGAGAGGACGGCCAGTACGGCCTGTTGGGATCAAGTTTCTTTAATATACCCGGTATTAAGTCGTGATAAATTTTATAACCCGGCATTTTTGTATAAGATGTATTAAATGCCTGGTACCAGAGCCACTCATTTTCATTATTACCACACCAAATAGCAATGGAAGGATGGTACTGAATCCTTAAAACATTTTGTGCAACTTCAAGTGCAACGTTACTTAGAAAGCTTTCATTTTCGGGATAAGCAGCACAGGCAAACATAAAATCCTGCCAAACGACTAATCCTAATTCATCGCATAATTCGTAAAAGATATTTTTCTCATAGGTACCCCCGCCCCATACTCTTACCACATTCATGTTTGCTTTTTTTGCAGCAGTAAGAAGAGTCCTGTATTTTTCATCGCTTATTCTGGGAAGAAATGTATCGGAAGGAATCCAGTTAGAGCCCTTTAAAAATACCGGCTGGCCATTGATAATAAATCTAAATGTAGGTTTGCCGTTTTCATCAAGCTGTAATTTAATAGTCCTTATTCCGACTTTCTTACTAATCTTATCCAATACAACTTTATCTTTAATCAGTTGCAAATCAATATTGTATAAGTACGGTTTGCCGGAACCATTCGGATACCATAATTCAGGATTTTTTATTTCGAATTCGGAAATGAAATCAATTGCGCCTGTTGAAGCTTTCATTTCATTTTCATAAACCGTTCTTGTACCGGATAAATTTACTTTTAACTTCATATCCGATTTTAAAGGCTGTTTCACTCCGACTTTTAATCTTACAACTGCTTTTGATTCTGTAACAGATAACGTCTCAAACGTAAAATCTTCAATATTATTCTCTTCAACCTGTTGAAGATATACAGAACGCCATAAGCCCATTGTAACAAATGTAGGGCCCCAGTCCCATCCGAAAGAATATTGAGCCTTTCTAATATGAACTCTCTCCGACCTTAAAGCAACAGGTACTTCTCCGTTTAATTTTTCCTGCACCTTTGCATAATTTTCAGCGGAAGCAAAATTTATTTCCAGCTTATTATTTTTTTTCTTAAGCAGACTGGTTATTTCATAACTATGCTTAAGAAACATGTTATTAACAAAACCGATCTTTTCACCATTCAGAATTATATCAGCTACTGTATCAAGCCCTTCAAACACAAGATTAATCTGCTTGCCGGGTGCAAAATCTTTAGGCAGGTCAAATGTGGTTTTGTATGCCCAGTCAACCTGTCCTACCCATTGAAGTTCATTTTCATTATCAGAATAAAATGGTTCGGGGATTAAACCTTCAGCCAACAAATCCGTATGTACTGTGCCCGGAACCGATGCTTTAAGCCATTGTCCGTATTTTATTGCTCCCTTAGGTAATTTTTTTATATCTTCTTTATTAAGTATTGAAAATTTCCAGTTATCGTGTAAATAATATTTTAGTTGCACTTTTATATCCTGTATCTATTACTATATAAGTCTTTATTTTAAATATACCATCTTTTTATAAAAAGTACCTGTGCCAATTTTTAATTCGGAGAAATAAATTCCACTTGCAAGTTGTTTCCCGGCTGATGTCTTGTCAGGATTAAATAATATCGAATGAGTACCTGCATTTTGAAATCCGTTTAAAAGCGTTGCCACTTCGTTTCCGAGGATATCATATATCTTTAGAATAACATTGCCGCTTTTAGCAAGCTGCCAGCTTATTGTCGTTGAAGGATTAAACGGATTCGGATAATTCTGCATTAGCATATCGCGGCTCGGAATAGAAGCGTTTTGCGAACCGTTTACAGCAGTAGTACGGCTTGCAAGATTTTCAATATCCGAAACCTGCAGTGCATAATTATAAATTCTTATATCATCCAAAACACCCTGAAAGTTATAACCGTTGTCGGAAGGAAGCATCTGTCCTATAGTAAGCGGAATAGTGCTCTGCAATAAAGTACCGGACCAAGATGAAAACGAATCAAGGTTTCCATTCAGATATATTTCGTAGTCGGAGCCGCTGTAAAGCACGGTTACATTATACAAACTGTCCTGAACTAATTTTGTTTCTGAGTCAAGATCGGCTATTCCGCTGCTTATACTGCTGTTAGTATGAATAGTCCACCTTAAATTTTTATTCGGAATAATTGAAATTTTAAGCCTGCTGTTGTAGCTTCCCTGTGAAAGGACGTATTGTTCACGCGAATATAATGCGCCGACCTTCATCCAGAAATTAATTGTTATTGCATTCTGAAAGTTCAAGGTTGAACTAACAGGCACTTGTATATCTGCATTTGAACCGTTCAAAAAGAAAGCGCTGTTGACATTGCCAAAACGGTCTATAGTAAGAGTGGCATTATTAACCGCCCCGTTATTACCGTTCCCGCTTAAATCATTTGCATTGCCGCTAAACGGATAATAAGCCTCAAGCACCCCGATACCGTATAAAGAGAAATCTCTTACCTCAAGGTGTATGCTGTCACTAATAATACCACCCTTGCCGTCATTTATAGTGCAAGTAACGTAATAATTCCCCGGCGTATTAGGAGCCGCCCAGCTTATGCCTGAACCGCTTCCGCTGATCACTCCAGATAAAGCACTCCAGTTGTATTTTAATGTATCATTGTCCGCATCTGACGCGGAACAATTAATGAGTGATGAAGCGCCGATATTAATTTTTCTTGGTTTGGCTATAATTGAATTGATTACCGGTACATGATTTATTGAATTTACAACCGTAATAGTATCCGAGATAGTAGTCTGTAAACCTGCACTATCCTTTACATTGCATGATATTATATAAGTACCAACAGTACCTGGAGCAAGCCATGTTACAACGCTTCCGCTGCCTGTAAGGCTGCCGCCTGATGCGTTCCACTGATATGTAAGCTGTGTATTATCAGGGTCAACCGCAGTACAGTATAACTTAACCGAATCTTTTACTATTACAGTACTATTGCTTGTAGTAAGGCTCTTTATTCTTGGAGAATAATCTGTAACAGCTTTGCCGGAATGATAATCTACGACAACTCCATTAACTAAAAACTTTTCTGCATCATAAGTCTGCGCACCGCCGTTTGGAGTAATTACTGTAAGTATGGCAGAACCTGCGGGTATATTAACAGAAATTACGCCCGAGGCCCCCTGAATCAAAAAGCTCTTAGATACTGCATCATATACATCGTGAGTACCGCTTCCCAAATCCATTTGAACTGACTTAACTGATGTATAAGGATTATAATATAGATAAGAAGGATAAGAAGTATCATGAAAGTAATCAGTCTTTAATAAATCAAGCTTTAATATTCCTTCCACATTTGTAGTATCTATAATTGCCCCGAGAATGCCAACATGAGATGAACCGTATAATGCTAAATTAGTACTGCCCCAGCCGCCATTTTCCGCATCCCCTACTGCGTAAGGGCTAATGGCAGTATTCCCCGGATAATATTGATGCATAGACTCATGTGCTATATATGAGTTTTTGTCATAAACATCTGCCCACTGTTTGCTGGGTGAATCCTGATTTGCAGCCGGCAAATATTCCGGGTAGAACAGCCTGCTGGCATTTGCTGTATTAAGAGCCAGTTTGCCTATCGCAGCAGCAAACCTTGAATCATAACGCGTAAGAGGAACAAGATTGCCTATTAGCTCAAATGTATTCATTGTAAAAGGATAATTGCCGCCGTAACCGGAACTTGAATTTATTTCGCCAATCAAACCGTCAACATCGTAACCGCCCCAGTTACTGCCGGACATAACTCCCCAGTTTCTAATATTATCATAATTGAAACACCAGTTAACCATTTTATTTATGTTGTAATTGGTTCCAAGCTCGGCATTCATTCTTGCTGCCAAATATACTCCGTATGGAAGCTGCAATTCATAGGAAGGATTAGCCGTAACGCTGTTAAGATATTCCATGGAAAGTTCCGCACCCACACGGTATTTTGCATTACCTGTTACTTTAAATGCATTGTATAATATCCATGCTATAGCTCCTGCAGCTTCAGGTTCCGGATGTGACAACTCCGTATTAGGCGACATAGAGCCATAATCCCATCCCTGGTAATACATATTAGGCACATGCCACGGAGTTGTACTGCCGCCCATTGCATATACGGATTTAAGCATTTGATCTGCCACGGTTGTAAAAATATCATTAAAGCCGTCAATGTTGGGATAAAGAGAATATAGCTGATAGAAGAAAACATTCGGCATAGTTTCATACCACCAGTCATCGGTTGTCTGGTCCTGGGCGCTGTTTTTAAAAACTAATAATCCGTTTTTCTTGTTAAACCATTCTTTGCACATCAATACCCAGTTATATCCATTTTGATTGCTTTTATCTGTACCAGCAAGACTGGCCCCCACCACAGCAGGAATACAATTAATAGCTTCGGCAGAAGATGGATAAGGTGTTCCTACTACGGTATGCAGGCCAAACCTTGGTCCTGAATAATTTGTTGCATTATTATCGGTCCATACTAAAGGCAGGTACTGGCCGGTTAAGTTTAAATTGAAAACAAGTGAATCATAACCCTGCGCAACCTGCTTCCAATTCCTCATTAAATATGGTGAAGGCATGTTTGGCATGTTATCAATTTTGCTTATGCTTATCTGCTGGGAATAATTATCTGGCGTCATAATAAAATATATTATTATAATTATGAAGAATAATTTTGATTTGGATATGTTAGAAAAGAAGGTTTTCATAATCGTTTCCTCAATAGATTAACACATTATTCCGGATCTAAGGATAAAAGTCAGTCTTAATGGTTTATATAATAATTCATCAGAGTTTTCTTTGCCACCGGGTTTTGTTCAACAGCAATCAATGCTAACAAAGATTCTATCGTAGATTCAGCGCCGGAGTTTTTATTAAATCCCTCTGCATTATTTATTCCGTCAAAACAGACTCCGGTTTTAGGATTGTACGCGGCTTTTCCCAGAACATTCCTTCCAAGGAACCATGCAGCAGCTTCGCCTGCCAATTTTGAAGATGCAGCATCGCCTAAACCGAGACATGCCAGCACAACAGGGCGAATTCCGTATGCAATTTGTGAAAATTTGGAACTGTCTTTTAATGCAATCAGGCCGGAATGTTTTTCAATGGTGAAATTACTTAGATAATTATTTTTTATTAAGTACGGGTAGAAATTCTTAATTTCTTTCTTTGCACTGTTTATGTATTCCTGTTTATTCAGAGCTTTACCCGCACATATCAAAGCATCGGACTGGCTGTTGCCCCACATATGCCAGGTATTCTGCCAGGATAAGAAAGCATAATAGGGGAAATTATTTGCATCTCCCGCCTGCATTTGCATAATGCTTTCACATAACCGTTCAATTTCTTTTTTAACTGCCTGCATCCCGTATAATTCATAATAAACACAAAAAGATTTTACGATAACTGCTGCCTGATCAGAGGCGGTACCGGAAGGCAATATAGCAGGCAGATTAAATCCGCCGTAAGATTCAGCCGGTGCTTTGTTATTATCTAACCATGATATAGTTGCAGTTACGCCTTTATCCAGAACAGGTTTTATCGCTTTAAATTCTTTTATATCATATTTCTTATAGAATTTTTGAGCTTCCGCCAATGCCCAAATAGCGCGCCACGTCCACCAGCTTGGTTCGGCAACGCTTGTTCTGTAAGTAGTATCTCTGGTATAATCTTTCCAGATAAAGTTATAAAAGAACCCGTTGTCAGCCTGCATATAAACCATGAAGTTTGACAGCCGTTTTATTTTATTCAATACACTTTTGTCTTTTGCTGCATCATAATACCGGATATAAAAGACCAAGGCTCTGGCTACGTCATCAACACATGATATTCCTTCGCCGGAAGCCTCAACATAATTGTAATCAGGGTAATCTGCATATATATGAATTATGCCCATTTCCCTGCCGTTAACATTTATGTCTTCGTACAGATGATTTAAATGAGAAGGGTTTACAAGAGACTGCACTCCTTTTCTT
>JARLHB010000049.1 GCA_031292465.1 Ignavibacteriaceae bacterium | reverse complement strand
TAATTTTAACAAAAGAGATTTTATACAATTCGAATTAATTACTCACGTTACGCAAAAACAATTTATTCTAAAGTAAATTTGTAGTATAATTGGCGAAACAGCGTTTCGCCGTACAATATAAAGTGCTTTAGCATTTGCACACAAAGATATTTCAATCAATGCTTAATAATTAATGCGGATTACCTGACAATATTTCATTGGTAAGACTTAGATAAGCCTGAGAACCAATAGCCTTCAAATTATATAATATAGCTGGTTTGTGAAAGAACTCTGCTTCTGTTAATGTAGTGTTCTTCGGAATAACAGTATTAAGTATATAGCTTCCGTAACCCCTGACTAACTCTTCATTAGTCATTGCCCAGGCCTTTGTGTCAGACTCATACATTGTACGGAGTATTCCCTCAATTTTAAGCTGGGAATTATAATGGCTCTTAATCCAATAGTAATACTCAAACATTTTTTTTAATGCCAGTATAGAAAAATCTCCGGCCTTAATGGGAATCAGAAGGCTATCGGCGGCAATTAAAGCAATAGAAGTTAATCCTTTTAAAGACGGAGGGCAATCTATAATGATATAATCATAAGAAAGAAGTTCAGGCGAATTAAGAATATTTTTAAAAAGATATACGTAGCTTGTAAGGCGAATTAATCTTTCTTCAATTTCAGGGCTGGAAATATCTGATGGAATAAAGTCTAAGAAGTCAAGTTCGGTCTTACAGATGACCTGTGTAATCGACTTAGCAAAACTAAAAACTTTAAAAATACCGGATTCTATTTTATCTGATTGGAAATTCAGGAATCCCGAACAGGAGCCCGCGGGGTCAAAGTCAATTAGCAGCGTCTTTTTCTCAACTGCAGCAAGACAGGCTGATAAATTTATCGCCGTAGTAGTCTTTCCTACACCCCCTTTACAAACTGCAATTGCTATTATTTTCCTCATACGGGGATAAAAATTTGTCAGTGTTATTTAATAAAAAGTACCGTTTTAATTAATAGTACAAATTCAAACAAACGAAAAAGCAAATTGCAGTTCTGATTTTTAATCTATGTCTTTTAGATCCGGGTAATATTCTTTCTTATAGTATCTGCCTTCTAAAAATATATAACATAACTTTAGCGCATTAAATTAAATCGATTTGGCCGTAAATATTCACATAATGCAACAATTTTATTCCCATCTTCCCCGGGTAAAAACCCGGCATCAAAATGATTTTATGTAAATATAGTAAAAGGCAGTTCCAGGAACAATTTTTGCCGGATTGAAATGCCCCCTTGCCGGCATGTTAAAAGTATACAGTTACCATTATAAACCAATCAACTTGTTGATTCCTTTTACTTCATTCAATGCGCCGATTTTTGTATAGTATATTTTAGCGTCTTCAAAGTAGGTTTTACTTTTGGCTGAATTTTTCATGCGCTTGTATAATATGCCTAATTCAAATTCAGTTTCCGCTTTATTCATTTCATTTTTAAGCTCGGTGTTTATACGTAAACTGGTAAGCAAATAGTTCTCTGCAAGTTCATAATTTTTAGTATCGCGATATATTATGCCCTTTACTTTGTATACATCGGCTATAGAAAGCCTGTCATTAATTTTGTGGCAGACTTGAAGCGCTTTTTCAGCAAAAAGGTCGCTTAATTCGTAATCCTCCTTAATTACATGTACAACTGCTTTCCCTAGATATGAAATCCCCAAAGTATAAAGGTATTGCTTTTTGGAAGAAAGGGATATGCTTCTGTCAAACTCTTTAATTGCCAGCTCATATTTATGCATTTTGCTGTTAAGCATCCCAAGGTTATGTCTTATTTCCGCAACCCGCTGTAAGTCTTTACCCGTATTAAATTTATTTAAGGCGCTTTTATAATATTTAAAGGCTGCTTTATAATTCCCCTCAATATTGTTTATAATTCCGAGATTAATTTCAATTTTACCCTTTAAACAGGCATCGTTATTGTGTTTTAGAAAAGCTAATGCCGCCTCAAAATGAATTTGTGCCTGCTTTAAATTGCCTAATTCTCCATATATAGAACCAAGCAGGTTTTCGCAATCTGCACAGCCTTTGTTATTATTAAGTTGTTTAAAAAGACTGTAAGCTTCGTTAATGTAATTAAAACTAATTCCCCAAAGGGCTTGCCTGCTGAAAATGTCTCCAAGCGAGAGAAGTGTGCGGGCAGTAAGCAAATTTGTTTTGGGCTTTGCTTTAGATATTGCCAGCAGCTTTTCAAAAATGTAAACTGCGGATGTGAAATCTCCTGAAGTAATTGAATGATGGCCTAATCTGGATAATAATTTTAATAATTCCCCTTCGGCTAATTCAACTTCCGCTCTGGTTATAATAAAATCAATTGGAGAATAATCTATGAATGGATTTGCTGGCTGGCCTGCTAAGATAACATTTTTTGCCGATATTGTGGAGGTCTTGCTTTTACTTGTTTTTGTAGAACATCCCCTTGTGAAATTTAAAACAGTTTGTGCGTCAAAAAAATCACACAGAATATCTTTTAGAGAATTCTCATTTTCCCTTTTCGGAGCGCTCATTCAATACTCATTATTGTAAATAAGAGAGCAGAAATAATTATTGCATTTGCCATATATGTAATAATAACTAAATTATGAAAAATATTACTTAAAATCATTAAGGATTTAATGCTGCCGTATGTTTATCCTTATATATTTCCCGGGTTTTGAGTAAATATTTATAAATTATTATAGTTTTAATAATGCAAGCAGTATGCCAGAAAAAGCAGGAGAGATTTTTAACGAATTGCGCCGGGAAGCAATAATTTGCACATTTTGGTGATGTATAATAAATATAGGCGTCTTACTATGAGATTAAAAACTAATATGGGACAGAGCCAATATTCCATAATTTGTCATCTTATGAATGCGTTATCCATAAGATGACAAATCTTTTTCACATCGGAAATATGGTTTAGAAAATTAGATATACTTAGCCTGCCCTTAGAGCATTTACTATGTTTAACCTTGCTGCGTGTACTGCCGGAAGAAATCCTCCGATAAATCCCATAAAAATCGCGAAGATTAAAGAAGTTATAATAATCAAAGGGGAGAGTGCAAATGAAAATGTTAATTCAGAAAATGAACTGAAGTTTAAAGTCGATACAGAGAAGAATTGGAGCGAAGATGCAATCACCAGTCCAATTGCTCCTCCAATTAAGGTAATAAGAAGAGATTCAATTAAAAAGGCGGATAGGATACTTCGCCGGCTAAAGCCTAATGATCTTAGAGTACCGATTTCAACTGTTCTGTTGGCAACGGCAGCGTACATGGTAATTGTTGCGCCAATTATTGCACCAAAGCTAAAAATAATTGTTATAAAAATTCCGAGTACCCTTATAAAGGTTGCCATCAGTTTTGACTGGTCCTCAAAATATGTCTGTTCTATTTTAGGTTCAAACTGCTGAAGCCTTTTATCTGATTCAAAGGCGCTTTTAAAATTTGCAAAATTTTCTGCATTATCTAACTTTAATGTAATTGTAGAAACAGTAGTGCCGCGCTTGAAAGCATTAAGAAGCTGCAGAGCATCTCCCCATATTTCAGAATCGAAGCCGCTGCCGTCGGTAGAAAAGATGCCGACTATTTTCCAGTAATCGCCGGCAATTTTTACAAAACTGCCAAGCTGTGTGCTTTTAAATCTTTTGGAAATTGATTCGCCCACAACCAATTCACGCATACCCCGGTTGAACATCCTGCCTTGTGTAATTTTCATTTGCGGGCGGATTTCGTTTATAGTTGAAGATACACCGCGAACAGTTATATTGCTTAATCCGCCGCCGCTGATTATTTCAAGATTTATAACCACTACGGGCTCAAATGAAATTTCCGGGGTTCCGGAAGCATCTTTAGCAATATGAGGAAGCGTACTTATTACATTCTGTGTCTGAGGGTCTATTATGCTTGATATTTCTGCGTTTGCAGATTTACGTAAGATCATAACATTATCCGGCTGTCCGGTAGTTCTCATTGTCTTTTGTATTCCGTAAGCCATCATTAGTACGGCAGCAAAAACAAAGACTACCAGGGCAATACCTGAAATAGTAATAGCTGTTGTAAGCTTTCGCGTTTTAAAATTTCTTAATGTATATTTTAATGGAATTTTCATAATCAAACCTTTATTTAGAAATACGGACTAAATTTTTTAAACTATCCATTAACCTACAAATCTGAATCCTTCGATAATCTTAGTTTTTAAAGCCCGGTGTATCGGGAATATAGCTGCAACAATTCCTATAATAAGTGCCGCAAGTGCAGCCATAATTAAGGTAACAGGCTCTATATCAAATACAGGGAACATACCTTTGGGAATAAATTCTCCAATACCGGCAACAATCGGATAAGTTAATAATACTCCTATACCTCCGCCCAGTATTGATATTATCAAAGATTCGCCCATAATAAGTCCTGCTAAATGTTTTCCCGAAAAGCCAAGAGTTTTAAATACTGCATATTCTCTTGTTCGTTCCCTTGCAGACATTATCATAGTATTACCTAATACAAGCATTATTATTCCGATTATTATAAATGAAATAAAATTCATCGAAGTAATTATAGCACCGGAAGCCTGAATAAAATCCTGTTGGAACGCGCTTTCAGTTTCGGTTTTTGTTTCTGCTGATGAATTTTTAAATAAGGCATCTATCTGCCTGGAAACAATAGAAGAGTTTGCCGGGTTGCCTATTTTAACAATGTACCAGCCGACATCGCCGGCTCTGCCGGGCATTTCCTGCTTCATACGTTCATCAACATAATCCCAATGGAAAAGCATCTGCGTTGCGTCTGTAGATTTTAGCTTGGGCTGATAAATTCCACGGACGATAAATTCCCATCTGCCCGGGTATATATCTCCGTCAACAGTCATTACATCGCCGACTTTAAGATTAAATTTTTTAGCAATTTCAACGCCTATTACGCATGAATTACGTTCTTTTTTAAATGTTTCAAGCTGGTCTTTAGGCAGTACAAATTCATTGTAAACATCAAAATAAGTTTCCGGATCTACAGATAGCCTTGCAAAAAAATTGCTCTGGTCTATGTACGTACCGCCGAACCAGTTGGAATAAGTAACTTCCTTAACATCGGGTAACTGCATAATTTTTTCTCTGTACGAATAAGGCAGAGGGAAAATAAAGGATACAGCCTGTCGTACTATCAGTCGGTTTGCAGCAGATGCTTCAACACCCTGATACCATGCGGTTACAACCGTTCTTAAGACTCCAAAAGCTATAACGGCAATTGCAATCCCGAAAATTGTCAGAAACGTTCTAAGTTTATGGCGAAGGGTATTTTTAAAAATTAATTTTAGTATTTTCATACAGCCTCCTGAATTAAGTCTCCTTTTTCAAGATGCCTGGTTACATGAGCCTTGGATGCCGCATGGGGGTCGTGAGTTACCATAATAATTGTCTTATTAAATTCCTTATTCAGCCTTTCCATTAACGTAAGGATTTCATCAGCGGAATGTTTATCTAGGTCGCCTGTAGGTTCATCGGCAACAAGTATAATCGGATCGGTAACAATGGCACGTGCTATAGCAACCCTCTGCTCCTGTCCGCCGGATAGCTGTTTGGGATAATGATCTATCCTGTCGCCAAGGTTTACTATATTCAATGCTGTTTCAACATGCTTTCTTCTCTCGGCTTTAGACAATTTTGTAAGCAGAAGAGGCAGTTCCACATTTTCATAAGCGGTTAATACCGGGATCAGATTATAAAACTGGAATACAAAGCCAATATTGCTTGCGCGCCATTTGGCAAGAGCAGATTCGCCCAGCCCGGCAATGTCTGTTCCGTTGATTATTATCTTTCCGCTTGAGGGCTTGTCAATCCCTGATATGAGATTGAGCAGGGTAGTTTTACCTGAACCTGAAGGCCCCATAAGAGCAAGGAACTCTCCTTCATTAATACCCAGTGTAATATTATTTAGTACGGGAATTTCAATGCTATCCCGCCAATAAGATTTATTAACATCTTGTACCTTAATTATATCTGGCATTTTTGCTCCGATATTATTTTTTTTGAAAACTTTTTATTATTAAAATTATTTAAAGATTGTCAGCTCGCTTTTACTTTTGTTCCGTCTTTAATTTTATCAGTTATATTATCAATAATCTGGTCGCCGTTTTTCAGTCCTGATTTTATTTCAATAAAAGAATCAAACTGCTGCCCTGTTGTAACCTGTACCTGAACAGCTTCATTATTTTTAACTATAAAAACAACATGTTTCCCGTTCCTGTTTATAATTGCTGTAGAAGGGACTACTAATAACGGCTGCTGTCCCATTGCAGGTTTGTTTGAGTCTTTTGACAGGAACATAACCTTTGCGCTCATTTCAGGAAGCACGCGGGCATCATAATTTTTAAAACCGACCTTTACAAGCACGGTTGCTTTAGTTCTGTCTGCCGTAGGTACAACTTTAGCAACATAGCCCGCATAACTTTGTCCGGGGTAAGCATCTAATATAATTTCGCTTTCCTGTTCAAAAGAAATCTTTTCGATATTTGATTCGGAAACATTTGCTTCAACCTGCAAAGAGCTCATATCCGCGATAGTTACCACAGCCGCTTTTGAATTAACACCTGCGGCAAGAGGCGCCACTATTTCACCGACATCGGCATCTTTGGTGAGTACTGTCCCGGTGAATGGCGCTCTAATTATTGTATTCTCCAAAGCTACCTCGGCAGCCTGAACCTGCGCCTTTGCGACGTTTATTGAAGCCAAAACATGTTTATAATTTGATTCGGCGGCATCTACGGAAGACTGTGAAGCCGAACCTGTTTTGAGCAATGCCTTTTGCCGTTCATAGTTGTTGCCTGCATCTTTAAGGCTTGATTCCTGAAGTTCAAGGTTAGCTTTGGCCTCATCAAGCTGGGCTCTTACATCGCTGTCTTCAAGGCGCGCAATAATCTGGTCCTTTCTCACTTTGTCGCCTTCAACCACCCCAAGGTAAACCAGTCTTCCGGTACCTTTTGAAGCGACAGCCGCTTTTCTTTGGGCAACTACATATCCGCTGGCTGTAAAGATTGCACTGCTCTGTGCCGGTGTCTGCAATGTTGCAGTTGTAAGTTTTACTTCTATTGCTGAATTTAATGCTGAACTAACGAGGTTGTACCCGAATATACATGCAGCTAATACAATTATTATTGTTGTTATAACTGTGATGTTTCTTTTTGATTTTCCCGGTTCGGTTTTCTCAGTCCGGTTGATTCTTAATGATGAAAGGTCGGAATTTTTTGTTTCCATAAAATTTTCAGACGATTTATTTCTATTGTTTTAGTTTATTTGTTTAATATAAGATTTAATATTCATTGGAATAAAATTGAATAAGAAACATAACTATTATATTCATTTTATGCTTAATCCAAAATTAACATGCCCAGCTGCAATGATGAATACAAAATCGGTAAGTTACGGATATTTACCGGTAAAAATCATTTTAAGCTTTCACCCCGGTTTAATTTCCTTTTGCATGATTTTGGTAAAAGAATCCTTTCCATTAATTCATCCTGCAATTATTTTTCAGTAAACCTTCATAAACCGATGTGTAAAATTGTAATTTTGCAGCCTTAATCAAAAGGCATTGAGCACATTAAATTTATTACAGATTTATGACAAAAAGCAAACGGATTTATTATTTTTTGTTATTCGGGCGGTTCTTAAGGCTTTCCGGTATACAAAATGTGATAATTTCATTAGATTTAAAGAGCGAATCACAGAATAAAATATTAATGGAGTTATGCTATGAGTATTGCTGATATCGGCCTTATCGGCCTGGCAGTTATGGGTGAAAACTTAGTGCTTAATATGGAAAGCAAAGGATTTAAGGTAGCTGTTTTTAACAGGACTACTAATAAAGTTGATAGTTTTCTTAACGGCAGGGCTAAAGGCAAAAATATTACGGGAACACATTCAATTGAAGAATTGATAAAAGTATTAAAGAGGCCACGGAAAGTTATGCTTATGGTAAAAGCAGGTAAACCTGTTGATGATTTTATTGAATTGCTTCTGCCTTACCTTGAAGAAGGAGACATTATTATTGACGGCGGAAATTCATATTATGAAGATACAAACCGCAGAACAAAGTACCTGGAAAGTAAAGGCCTGCTTTACATAGGTACAGGTGTTTCCGGCGGTGAGGAAGGCGCTTTAAATGGGCCTTCGATTATGCCCGGCGGCTCTATAAAAGCCTGGGAATTTGTAAAACCCATATTCCAGTCCATTGCTGCCAAAGTTGATGATGGTACCCCGTGCTGCGATTGGGTAGGTGAAAACGGAGCAGGCCATTTTGTAAAGATGGTTCATAACGGAATTGAATACGGCGATATGCAGCTCATTTCCGAAACTTACCAGATTATGAAAGAATTACTGCATCTGAATGCTTCAGAAATGTATGAAGTATTCAAAAAATGGAATAAAGGCGAACTGAATTCATATCTGATTGAAATTACAAGAGATATCTTTTCTTATAAAGATGAAGATGGCTCTCCGCTTGTTGATAAGATACTTGATACTGCCGGACAAAAGGGAACCGGTAAGTGGACTAGTATAGCGGCTCTTGACCTGGGAGTCCCTTTAACATTGATTGGCGAAGCTGTTTTTGCACGGACATTATCTTCTATGAAAAATGAACGGGTTGAAGCATCTAAAATATTTTCTTCGGCAAAAGCCGACTTTAATGGTGATCCTGAAAAATTTATTGCTGATCTCGAGCAGGCGCTTTATGCTTCCAAGCTTGTATCTTATGCCCAAGGATATTTATTAATGAAAGCAGCGGCGAAGGAATATAACTGGAACCTAAATTACGGCGGTATTGCCCTTATGTGGCGCGGCGGTTGTATTATCCGTTCTGTTTTTCTTGAAAAGATTAAAGATGCCTACGACAGGAATCCTCAACTGTCCAATCTTTTGCTTGACCCGTTTTTCAAAGAAAAAATTGAACAGGCTCAGGAAGGCTGGAGAAGAGTTATTTCCACTGCTGTATTGAATGGAATATGGGTTCCTGCAATGACTAC
>JARLHB010000504.1 GCA_031292465.1 Ignavibacteriaceae bacterium | reverse complement strand
TTCAAAGCCGCAACCCGCGCAAGCTGAAGTTGGAAACCCTGCATCAACCGGCAGTTCGTCCTTACAGCAAATGCTTGAGCATTCAGGGCTTTTGTTAAGCTTAATACTTGTGTTTATAGGCGGATTAGCATTGAACCTGACACCCTGCGTTTATCCTTTAATTCCTATTACTGTAGGCTATTTCGGCGGGCAGAGTGAAGGAAGCACCAAAAAGCTTTTTCTTATGGGCTCGTTCTTTGTTATAGGAATGGCGGTTACATATTCTGTTATCGGGGTGGTTACAGCGTTAAGCGGCGCGGTGTTTGGCTCGCTTCTGCAGAATCCTATAGTTATAATATTTATTGCGGCGGTATTTGTAGTCCTTTCGTTAAGCATGTTCGGTGTTTATGAGTTTCAGCTTCCTAATGCCTTAGTTGCAAAAGCCGGGGGAGCTAAAAGCGGGTACTTTGGCGCATTTTTTATGGGATTAACTATGGGCATTGTTGCCGCTCCGTGCATTGGGCCTTTTGTGCTCGGACTTGTAACTTACGTTGCCGCAAAAGCCGACCCGTTCTTCGGATTTTTAATGTTCTTTGTCCTCGCACTTGGACTCGGCCTGCCATATTTAGTGCTTGCTGTATTTTCAGGCAAGATTAAAAAACTTCCCCGTGCCGGCGTATGGATGGAATCAGTTAAACATATTTTCGGATTTATCCTCATTGGCATGGCATTATACTTTTTGCTTCCGCTTCTTCCTAAAAGTATTTCCGGTTATGTGCTTCCGTCATTTATGATTATTACTTCAATTTATCTTCTTGTACTTGAAAGAATAGCGGATAATATAAAAGGCTTTAAAATATTTAAAATCATATTTGCAGTCGTAATTCTTGCAGTCGCAGTTTATGCGCTTGTGCCTTCAGGTAAGAACGAAATTGAATGGAAACCTTACAATGTTAATTCAGTGCCGGCAAGCCTGAACGGAAGCAGGGGAATGATTATAGATTTTTATGCAGACTGGTGCATACCGTGTAAGGAACTTGACGCATCCACATTTACTGATGTTAGAGTAATTTCAGCATCAAAAAGTTTTGTTGCATTTAAAGCCGATATGACAAAGTCGCTTTCACCTGAAGTTGAGGCTTTAAGAAATAAATACAATATAGCCGGAGTGCCAACCGTACTTATTATAGATTCAAAAGGCAAAGAAGTTAACCGGATTACAGGCTTTATTGATGCGAATGAATTTTTGAAGATACTTAATGAGGTTAATTGAAAGATTCAAAGATTCAAAAATTGAATGATTCAAAAATTTAAACTGGTTGTAGGTCGGGCAATCTGCCTGACTACTGTTTATGTTTACTATCTTATTTATAATTTAACGTATATGTCTGGCCGGACAAACTGTTCAGTTGATGAAGTAATCCTCTTTTCAAATTCAAAAAACACTATTTCCCACATGTGAGAACAAAAATTATATTTTATATATGAAATTAACATTATTCAATAGAATGATGTGATTAAACAGAATTAAAGTATCCGGTTAAATGGCATGGTTTATGGAACGGTTGTGACCGGTGTTTTTAATTTTAATTAGTGAGATATAATAATGTCTAAAGAAAAAGAAGTCCAGAATGTAAAAGAATTGACGGTAAGATTTGCCGGAGATTCCGGAGACGGAATGCAGTTAACCGGCAGTCAGTTTAGTGAAACCACAGCGATTTTCGGGAATGATTTAAAAACTCTTCCGGATTATCCTGCAGAAATCAGGGCTCCTCAGGGAACGGTTTACGGTGTAAGCGGGTTTCAGCTTCATTTCAGCAGCAGCGATATCCACACACCCGGCGACAGGCCTGATGTTCTTGTGGCGATGAATCCTGCCGCATTAAAAAAGAATATTAAGGAATTAAAACCAGGGGCAATAATAATTGTTAACACGGATTCTTTTGATAAAAAGAACCTGCAATTAGCTAAATATGATTCTGACCCGCTGGAAGATAAGAGCCTGGAAGGATTTGAAGTTTATCCTGTGCCGATAACACACCTAACCACAAAAGCGCTTGAAGGGACTTTACTGTCTCAAAAAGAAATCTCAAGATGTAAAAACTTTTATGCGCTTGGCTTAATGTACTGGCTTTTTGACAGGCCTTTGGAACAGACGCAAAGCTGGATAAGAGAAAAATTTAAAAATAAACCGCAGTTTATAGAAGCTAATGAAAAAGCTCTTCTTGCAGGATTTATTTACGGTGAAAATACGGAACTTTTTTCCACCCGTTACGAAGTTGAACCTGCAAAGCTTCCAAAGGGAACTTACAGAAGCATAGCGGGTAATGAAGCTACCGCGCTTGGATTATTAGCGGCTTCTGTTAAAAGCGGATTACCGCTGTTTCTGGGCTCTTATCCAATAACTCCAGCTTCAGAAATTCTTCAATACCTGAGTTATTATAAAGACTTCGGTGTAAAAACTTTTCAGGCGGAAGATGAGATTGCTGGTATTACATCGGCAATAGGCGCGGCTTATGCCGGAAATCTTGCTGTAACAACTACAAGCGGTCCCGGCCTTGCATTAAAGACAGAGGCTATTGGTTTGGCGGTTATGACCGAACTGCCGCTTGTTATCGTTGATGTACAAAGAGGCGGGCCGAGTACAGGGCTTCCTACAAAAACTGAGCAGTCTGATTTGCTGCAGGCTATGTATGGTAGAAACGGCGAATCCCCGGTCCCGGTAATTGCAGCATCGTCGCCCAGTAACTGTTTTTATATGGCTCTTGAAGCTGCGAGGATAGCGATAAAATATATGACCCCGGTTATCCTCCTGACAGATGGTTACCTTGGCAACGGTTCCGAACCGTGGAAAATTCCGCATGTTGATGAACTGCCGGAAATAAAGGTAAAGTTTACAACTGAAAAAGAAGGCTTTGCGCCGTATTTAAGAAATGAAAATTTAGCCCGCCCGTGGGTTAAACCTGGTACGCCGGGGCTGGAACACAGAATCGGCGGACTTGAGAAAGCCAATATTACAGGCAATGTTAATTATGACGGCGATAATCACGATTTTATGGTAAAGATTAGGGATAAAAAAGTTAAAGATATTGCAAAGGATATTCCTGAACTTGAATTAGACGGCGAGCCAAACGGCGAGCTTCTTATACTTGGCTGGGGAGGAACTTACGGTGCAATCAGGGAAGCTGTTCTTAAAGCAAGGGCGGCAGGCCATAAAGTTTCCCAGGCGCATTTAAAGTATATTAATCCTTTCCCGTCTAATACCGGCAAAGTGCTTTCAGGCTTTAAGAATATCCTAATACCTGAAATTAACTTAGGTCAGCTTGCAAAAATAATAAAGAGCGAATTTCTTGTCCCTGTTCAGCAGTTTAATGTGGTAAGGGGTTTGCCTTTCAGGGTATCGGATATAGAAGCAAAGATAAAAGAAATACTTGGAGGAAACAGCAATGGCAGATAATAATCAGATAGATATGCAAAACGAAGCGAAATTAACTGCTAAGGATTTGGCAAGCGGTGAAGATGTAAGATGGTGCCCCGGATGCGGCGATTATTCAATACTTGCGCAAGTGCAGAGATCTTTCCCCGAAATGGCGGGAATAAAGAAGGAAAACATTGTTTGGATTTCAGGTATAGGCTGTTCCTCGCGTTTCCCTTATTATATGAATACTTATGGCTTTCATACAATTCACGGCAGGGCGCCAGCAATAGCAACCGGTGTAAAAGTAAGCCGGCCTGATCTTTCAGTATGGGTGGCAGCCGGAGACGGCGACCTGCTAAGTATCGGCGGCAATCATTTTATACATGCCTGCAGAAAAAATGTTGATCTTAAAATTCTCCTTTTCAACAACAGGATTTACGGATTAACAAAGGGCCAGTACTCGCCTACATCCGAAAAAGGGAAGAAGACAAAAACTTCTCCCTACGGCAGCATTGACTATCCTTTTAATCCAATTCCGCTTGCACTTGGCGCTAACGCTACATTTGTTGCAAGGGCATTGGACGGCGATGCAAAGCATCTTCAGGCAATGATTAAAAGGGCAGCTGAGCATAAAGGGATTGCATTCCTTGAAATATTACAGAACTGCGTTATCTTTAACGACGGCGCATTTGATAAATTAACAAATAAAAAAACAAGGGAAGATAATGTGCTTTATCTTGAGCACGGAAAGCCTATGCTTTTTGGCGCAAACAGAGATAAAGGCATAATGATGGATGGCAATAAACCTGTTGCCGTTGAAGTCGGCGAAGGTAAGCACAGAATTGAAGAAATTGTTGTGCATGATGAATTTAGTAAAAGCCATTTGCCTGCCACAATACTTGCTTATATGACGGAAGACCCCTCACTGCCTACTCCTATAGGTGTTTTCAGGCAGGAACTTAAACCTACTTACGATGAGGAAGTTGAAGAACAGATTGTTTCAGTCACGAAGAAAAAAGGCAAAGGCGATCTGGAAAAAGTATTGTTTGATGCAAATACCTGGACGGTTAGCTGATAAACATTTAGTAAACCAAATCATTTATATCAAAACTCCGGGGTTTCTAAAAGCCCCGGAGTTTTTTTATTTGTGCATTTGATAAATCAAACGCCTGCAAAATAAATTTATAAGATGTCTTTTCCCCTCCTTAATAAGGAGGGGATTAAGGGGAGGTCGAAGTAACGTGTACATTTAATTCCCGCCAAATATTTCCATAATTCAGAGTTTGCAAAACTAAACCTCCAGGGTTCAGGAAAACCTTGGAGGTTTTTTATTGTGTAACCTTGTAGATTAAATAATTATTTCAGCAGTGAAAGTTTTTTCGTTTCCGTAAAATTTCCAGCCTTTAGCTGATAGAAATATATTCCGCTTGCAAGATCAGCTGCGTTAAAATTAACTGAATAATTTCCCTGAGATTTATATCCGTCAATCAAAGTTTTTACTAACCTGCCAAGAACATCATATACCTTTAGAGTTACATGACTGTATGCTGAAAGCTGGTAGTTGATAACCGTATTTGGGTTGAACGGGTTGGGATAATTTTGAGAAAGATAATAACCAGATGGGGTTTGCATCTTGTCTTCTTTTACTGAAGTTACGATGCTTGAAATAGGCAGCCTCCACTCGCCCATCTGTGTCCCTGCAAAAAGATATTTCTTATTAGCTGTTATCGCATTAATATTGCCGCTCGCCGATACGCTGTCGTTTACTTTCTTCCATGTCTCTCCTAAATTCGAAGTTACGTAAATATCTCTGGAGTAAGAACTAGTTGAGTTGGAAAAAATATACGCAAACAGCAGGGAATCGGATACAGTAAG
>JARLHB010000503.1 GCA_031292465.1 Ignavibacteriaceae bacterium | reverse complement strand
ATCATAAATAATTTATTTTTAAATAATTAAAGAATTAATTTAGCCTGTTGTATGAATTATATTTGGTTATATAAATATATTGCGTATTTCGACCTCCCCTTGCCATAGGCATCCCTTTGGGATAATCCCCTCCCTGCCTACCGGACAGGCAGGCTTAGTAAGGAGGGGAACAGCTTTTACTGGGAGCGGTTGAAATATAGGAAATCTACTATAATTGTTGCTTTTAATATGTTGCATTTATCTCTTTCACAATTTGCACAAAGTGTAATTAAAGACAAACTTACTTTTCAAATTACTACGGAGCGGAGATGAAAAAATTAGTTTTACTTTTCATTTTTTTAACTTCAATAATTAAAGCCGGAGATGAAATCTATTTTACCTCCGAACCATGCCTTACGCCTGACGGCAAAACAATAATTTTCTGTTATGATGATGATATATGGACAGTGTCGGCAGATGGCGGCAGGGCGCTCCGTTTAACGGGGATGTCCGGACGCGAATCCGACCCCATAGTTTCTCCTGACGGCAAATGGCTTGCATTTACAGGCAGGCAGGACGGCAACGCAAATCTTTATGTTATGCCGCTTGAAGGCGGAACAATTAAACAGCTTACTTTCAGCGATGGAAGCAACAGAGCTTCATCATGGTCCTGGGATTCAAAAATAATTTATTTTACTTCCGACCGTTTTAATGAAATGACTACTTACACGGTTTCCATTAACGGCGGTACTGCCGTAAGATTATTTGACAACTATTTTAACTGGCCGCATAACTTGTCGATTAATCCCAAAACAAACGAATACAAATTATTAACTACATATATAGGCAAAGACTTGTGGCCTACAGTAGATAAAAACGGTAAGATATATTTTATTTCCGATTCGGCAAACAATGAATACAATTTGTATTCCTTCGATGATAACGGACAAACAGTTCAGCTTACATCGTTCAATACTGCAATTAAAAATCCTAAGGTTAATGCAGACGGCGGATTTGTTGTTTTTGAAAAAGATTACCAGATATATTTATATAATGTGGCTATTAATAAATCCGGGAAGGTACAAATATATCTGCCGGCTAATAATACTCTGGGGCTAAAACAAAGTTTTAATGTAAAAGACAAAATTACAGGCTTCGACGTATCGCCAGATCAGAAGAAATTAGCGTTTATATCCCGCGGAGAATTATTTGTTTCGGACATTGAGGGCAAATATGTAAAACAGCTTAATACACTTCCCGAAGGGCGTGTTACCGAGGTGCTCTGGGCAGACAGCCTTAATATTATCTTCACCCAAACCGTTAATGGATGGCTTAACCTGTTTACTATTAAAGCCGATGGTTCATCCGAAGAGAAACAAATTACTTCCGATGGCCGCAATAACCGGAATATTTCTCTAAATAAAGACAAAACAAAGGGGCTATATTTAAGCGGGAGAGATGAACTGCGCATTGTTGATTTAAAATCATTAAAAAGTGAGACTATTGTAAAGGATGAATTCTGGGGATTTGACAACTCTACTCCATATTTCTCTCCTGATAATAAATATGTACTTTATACGGCATTCAGAAGTTTTGAACAGGATATTTTCCTTTATAATATTGAGACTAAAGAAAGTGTAAATATCACTCATACAGGAGTAACAGAGACAAGCCCGTTCTGGTCCCCGGACGGTAAATATATTTATTTTGAAACAGACAGATACCAGCCTTCCTACCCGTACGGTTATAAAAATGCTAACATTTACAGAATAGCTCTGGATAAATTTGATAAGGAATTTAAATCATCAAAATTCGAAACACTCTTTAGTAAAGAGAAAAAATTAGATTCTTCCAAAACTGATGTAAAAATTGATTTTAACGGTATGGAAGACCGGTGGGAACAAATAACTAATGCAAAAGGCAACCAGCTTAATCCATTTGTTATAACCAAACCTGATGAAACAATTGTATTATACACTTCTAATCAGGAAGGGGATGAGGCTTCCATTTGGAAAACTATTCTTAAGCCATTTGATAAAACCGAGACAAAAAAGATTGACGGCTCCGGGATAAACGACTTTCAGGTTGCCAAAGGTACAACCAAGTATTACACACTTGCCGGGGGCAATATAAATGAGCTTGATCCTGACGGCAGTAAGCTTAAAAAAATTGATATCGATTTTAATTTTAATAAAGATTTAAGCAGCGAGTTCAATGAAATGTTTTTTGAAACGTGGGCAAATCTTGATGAAAATTATTATGATGATCAGTTCCACGGTGTTAAATGGGAACAAATGAAAGACCGTTATGCTGCATTCCTGCCGTATATTACTTCAAGGAACAATCTACGTACTTTACTAACCGATCTTCAGGGTGAATTAAATTCTTCGCACCAGGGTTTCTATTCTTCAGGAACGGAAGAAAAGACCTTTTACAGCGAAAAGGCTCTTGCTACAGGCATTCTTTTCAACAACGAAATGCCTTACACTGTGGATAGAGTAATTAAAAATTCTCCTGCCGATAAAGCTGGAATAGATATAAAAAAGGGGGATGTTCTCACTGAAGTGAACGGTAAAGTTGTTGATAAAAACATTGACAGGAATTTCTATTTTCTGAATCCTGCATTCAGCGATGAAATTTCACTTACTTTTAAAAGAGGAGAAAAAGAAGTTAAGATAAAAATCCACCCTGAAAGCACCGGCGCATTACGAAGTCAGTTATATGATGAATGGATAGATAATAATAAAAAATACGTTGCTGAAAAAAGTAACGAAAAAATAGCCTATGTATATATGAAAGATATGGGGCCGTGGAGCCTGAATAAATTCATGGTTGATATGACATCAGGAAATCAAAATAAAGAAGGTTTGATACTTGATTTAAGATATAATACCGGCGGCAATGTTCACAACCAGGTTCTTCAATTCCTAAGCCAGCGGCCATATTTGAAGTGGAAATACAGAGACGGAAAATTTGCCATACAGCCGAATTTTTCTCCGTCTGCCAATCCTATTGTTTTGCTTGTAAATGAACAAACTCTAAGCGATGCGGAAATGACATCAACAGGATTCAAGGCATTGAAGCTTGGCAAGATAATAGGCACGGAAACATATAGGTGGATTATTTTTACATCAGGTAAATCGCTTGTGGATGGCTCTTTTTACAGGCTGCCTTCATGGGGATGCTTTACATTAGATGGAAATGACATAGAGAAAAACGGCGTTAGCCCTGATATATACGTGAATACAACTTTCAAAGACCGGGTTGAAGGAAAAGACCCGCAGCTTGACAGGGCTATTGAAGGAATTAAATCAGAATGGAAAAAATAATTCTTATTCATACTACGCAAAAATAAAATAGTGATAATATTAAGATAAACACACCCTGCAGGCAGGGTGTGTTTATTTTAAACAGTATTTTAATTTTCTACGTAACCCTAATTAATAAAATTTTTACGCAGGCAGTTTGCCTGTAACTCCCCTTATCCATCTATGGGCCCGGTGAAAAAATTCCGCAGGTTCTGCAAACATTAAAATACACTGCCCGTAAACCACATTTAATCCGTTTTCGCTGCAAAAGGAAATGGCTTCGTCGGATTCGGCCCCCTGCTGCAGCCATATATTTTTTATACCTGCAGAGACAGCATCTTTTACAACCTTCAACGACTCATTCGGCGGAACAACAACTACTACGCCGTCTACCTTCTCTCTTAAATCAAGCAGGCTGTTAAAGCATTTTTCCCCTTCTATTTCACTTGCATTCGGATTAACAGGATAGACTGTATAACCCTTTTTCTTAAGTTCTTTTAATGCGCTGTTTCCGAATTTTTTGCCTGATCTGGATACTCCGGCAACTGCTAATTTCCGGCAGGAAAGAAAACTATTAACTATTTCCCTTTTTACCATCTTTTCCTCCTAATAATCTTCAGAAGTAATTTACAAATACAGGATTTAACAGCCAATAGACCGGGCCTGGTATTTTCTAAAAAATTACATTATCTGAATAATGAAAAATCTATTGGATTTTGTTCCGGTTATGGTTTTGATTTGTCCGTTTTTTAATTATTTTTGTAAAGTATTAGAAATAATAAATTTAAAAATGACAACAAAAATTCATACAGCCCAGCATCATCATCATAAAAAGAATAACTATGCCGGTTTGTGTTGAAATATCATAACAAAAATTGAAGTATCACCCCGGCAAACGTCGGGGTTTTTGCTTTTAAAGGACATAATTAAATGAATGGAAATTTAAGATTAGCATTACAGAAAAAAGGCCGCCTTACGGAAAAGTCGCTTGAACTGCTTCGTTTATGCGGTATGGATATAGAAAATTACTCGGAAAGGCTTGTTGTAACAGCAAGAAACTTCCCTCTTGATATTCTTTTCCTCCGGGATGATGATATCCCCGAATATGTACAGGACGGAGTTGCAGACGTGGGCATAGTCGGTGAAGATGTTATTTATGAAAAGCAGATACCTTCAAGCGTGCTTGAAAAGCTGGGCTTCGGAAGATGCAGTTTAATGATGGCCCATCCGGAAAATAAAGAACTTTTGAAAATTGAAGATATCGACGGAAAAACGATTGCAACTACTTATCCTAAAATCTTAAACGATTTTCTAAAATCGAAGAACCTTAAAGCGAAAATTATAGAGCTCAGCGGTTCGGTTGAAATAGCGCCATCCCTGGGCGTTGCAGATTTAATCTGCGATATAGTTTCTACCGGCAATACTTTAATGATGAATAAGCTGAAGAAATCCTTCCATGTTTTCGATTCCGAAGCTGTCCTGATTTCAGCCGAAGCATCTCTTAAAGACGAAAAGAAGAACGAATATCTGACCGACATACGCCGGAGGATCCGCTCTGTAATGACGGCGCGTTCTTCTAAATATTTAATGATGAACATCCCGAAGAACTCGCTTGATAGAATTATTGATATAATTCCTTCGCTTAAAAGCCCTACTGTTCTGCACCTTGCAGAGGATAATATGCTGGCGGTTCATGCAGTTATTCCATCAGACAGTTTTTGGCAAATTATAGATGACTTAAAAGCGGCTGGTGCATCAGGAATACTTTTATTACCAATTGAAAATTTAATCCAATGAGAACATATTACTTAAATAAATTATCTGAAGAAGAAATAACAGGGCTTACAAAACGTCCCGCTATTAATCTTGAAAAGGTAATTAATATTGTTAAACCTGTTTTAAATGATATAAAATCAAACGGGTTAAAAGCTGCTTTAAAATATGCAAAAGAATTTGACGGTTTTGAAGGCGAAGAAGTGCTGGTTACTAAGAAAGAATTTGATGAAGCTGAAAAGAATCTTGATATAGAAATAAAATCCGCAATAAAAACCGCCTTTGCCAACATAGAAAAATTCCACATTAAACAACTACCCGGGAAATATGAAACGGAAACGATGACGGGAGTAAGCTGCGCCAGGGAATTCAGGGCAATAGATAACGTTGGCCTCTATATACCGGGCGGCAGTGCCGTGCTTCCTTCAACAATGCTGATGCTTGGAATACCGGCTAAAATTGCAGGTAACCGGAGGGTGATTGCCTGTTCGCCTTCAAAGAACAATAAAATAAATTTACCGCTCCTGTTTGCAGCAAAGCTTTGCGGAGTTGATGAATTTTATAAAGTAGGCGGCTCGCAGGCAATTGGCCTAATGGCTTACGGAGACAATTCTATCCCGAAGG
Organism: Ignavibacteriaceae bacterium; assembly: GCA_031292465.1. Lineage (GTDB taxonomy): Bacteria > Bacteroidota > Ignavibacteria > Ignavibacteriales > Ignavibacteriaceae > FEN-1297. The sequence goes on along the minus strand of JARLHB010000503.1, from coordinate 8,119 downwards.
TAAATAAAATTTTCGGGCCAGGCAACCAGTATGTTACTGCCGCAAAATTATTGGTAAGCATGGATTCAGACGGCTGCTCCATTGATATGCCTGCCGGGCCGAGCGAAGTGCTGGTAATTGCAGACTCATATGCTAATCCGGCCTTTGTTGCCGCTGATTTGCTTTCACAGGCAGAACACGGGGCTGATTCCCAGGTTGTATTAATTACAACAACCCTGGAGATGGCTAACAATATTGAACTTGAATTAGTAAACCAGCTTGAACTGCTCCCCAGGAAAAATTATGCTTCAAAGGCATTGGAAAATTCTTTTGTCTTAATTACCCCTGATATAAGCAAAGCTATAGAATTCAGCAATAAATATGCGCCTGAACATCTAATTGTTAATGCAGAGAACTCTGAAAGTTATACCGTGAATATAATTAACGCCGGTTCGGTTTTCCTTGGCCAGTATTCACCTGAAAGTGCGGGCGATTATGCATCGGGAACAAACCATTCGCTGCCGACATACGGCTATGCGAAGACATACGGAGGCGTCTCTGTTGAGGCATTTATGAAGGCAATTACTTTTCAGAAATTAAGCAAAGAAGGTTTGAAAAATATTTCAAACACTGTAGAAACTTTAGCGGAGGTTGAGGGACTTCAGGCTCATAAAAACGCTGTAAGTATAAGGATTAAATAAATACTATAACAAAAACGGAATTCCTTTCCCGGGGAATAGGAATATATTCCAATTTCATATAATTTTGAACCCCTGCTTTTGCGGGAATAACACTGCAAGGTACTTATGGAAATTAAAGACTTAGTTAGAAAAAACATACTTAACTTAAAGCCCTATACATCTGCAAGAGATATATATGAAGGTGAGAACGGAATCCTTCTGGATGCAAATGAGAATAGTTGGGGCTCAACTTTTACAAGCATAGAAAGCCTCAGCCTAAACCGGTATCCCGATCCACATCAAAAAGATTTACGGCAGCTTATAGAAAGCGTTTTATCTATTCCCAAAGAAAACCTTTTCTTTGGAGTCGGTTCTGATGAAATCATTGATTTGTTGATAAGGGTTTTCTGCAATCCGGGCAAGGATAAGGTATTAATACCCGAGCCGACTTACGGTATGTATAAAGTTGCATGCGACATTAATGACGTTGAAACAACTGAAGTCCTGCTTACAGACAAATTCCAGATTGACTTAAATACAATCAGAGAGAACTATACATCAAATACAAAAATTATTTTCTTATGCTCTCCCAATAATCCTACCGGCAACCTGTTAAACAAGCAGGATGTTATTCAGCTATGCAATGAATTCAAATCCATTATAATTGTTGATGAAGCATATATAGATTTTGCAAATGACGGCTCCCTGATAGATGAAATTAAAAACTATCCCAACCTGGTTGTTCTAAGAACGTTTTCAAAAGCATGGGGACTTGCAGGCATCAGGCTGGGTTATTGCACAGCTAATGTTGAAATTATTAATCTCCTCTTTAAAGTAAAGGCCCCTTATAATATTAATTCCCTTACACGTTATGCTCTTGAGATTTCATTAAAGAATCTCAAATTAAAAGAAAAATATGTCCGGGGTATTATTAAAGAAAGGGAAAGATTAAAGAACCAGCTTGAAAGCCTTCCGGGTATTGAAACAGTATATAACTCCGACGCAAACTTTCTTCTTGTAAAGTTTGCGAGCCCGTCAGGCAAAAATGAAGAAGCCAGGGCAGTGTTAGCCAAACTGGCAGAAAGAAACATAATAGTAAGGGACAGAAGTTCACAGCCAAAGCTTCAGAATTGTTTAAGAATATCAATCGGCAATGAAGAAGAAAATGATCTGCTTTGGGATACAATAAAAAAGATAATTTAATTTAAAATTTAAGGTTGTTAAATTTATCAGAAAGATGTTAATAAATGTTTGAAGTAGTAATCGATAAATCATTTTTTAATCTGGATTCCCCTCTTTCAAAGGGATTAATCAGCGGATTAAAGAAACTTGCCCAACGGAATTTTATTATTTCAGTTAAGGACTTTAATCCGGCTAAAGATAAACAGTTAAATAAAATACTTAACCTTGAGGGAATCAGAATAAACGGAAGCAAATCTGAAAATATTACAAGGGTGTTTTCAATAGCTGCAAAAAAAACAAAGGATAAAGATTCTATTTTAATAGCAAAAGGGACTAAGACAGATAATTTCGAAATAGCTGTAAATACAATATTTACAAAGCTCCGCTCCTCTGTACAACACCGGAAGACAAAAGAGACCGACATAAAAGTCGAGTTATCGCTTGACGGCAAAGAGAAATCAAGCATAAACACCGGCATAGGTTTCTTCGACCATATGTTAGAGCAGATTGCAAGGCATGCAAATATAAACTTAAAAATACGGGTTAAAGGTGATCTTCACGTGGACGAGCATCATACTGTTGAGGATGTAGGAATTACATTAGGGAATGCCCTTAGCGAGGCTTTGGGAAATAAACTCGGCATTAAACGGTACGGTTTTTATCTGCCGATGGATGATGCTATTGCAAATTGCGCAATAGACCTTGGCGGAAGAGCATACCTGAATTTTAATTGTAAGTTTAACAGAGAAACAGTGGGTGAATTTCCTACTGAACTTACGGAAGAATTTTTCAGGGGGCTGGCTGCAAGCCTGAAGGCAAATGTGTATATTATGGCTAAGGGGAAAAATGATCATCACAAAATAGAAGCTATCTTTAAGGCTTTTGCAAAGTCATTAAACGAAGCATGCAGGCTTGATGAAAGAAACGAAGGTATGCTTCCATCAACAAAAGGAATATTATGATTGCATTAATTGATTATGGCGCCGGTAATGTAGCCTCGGTTGCAAATGCATTGACAGTACTGGAAGAAGATTTTAAAATCACTAAAAACGAAACTGAAATCTGCCGTGCAAGTAAAATAATCTTCCCCGGTGTCGGGGAAGCCTCATTTGCAATAAAGCAGTTACATATGGCAAATTTATTCTCTTTATTACGTATGGTAAAAAAACCAATTCTTGGTATTTGTCTTGGGATGCAATTGATGGCAGATCATTCCACTGAAGGTGGAGTAACCTGTCTGGGAATATTCCCCGGCACAGTTGAAAAATTTGATCCCGCAAAGACAAAAGTTCCCCACATGGGCTGGAATGATATAGAAATTACATCGGAAAGTAAATTATTCCGGGATATAAAAAGCGGAGAATATTTTTATTTTGCTAATTCTTACTATGTGCCGGTAAGCGAATATACAACTTCCATAACCGATAACAATATAAAATTTTCTTCGGCCATGGAAAAAGGGAACTATTACGGCGTACAGTTTCATCCTGAAAAATCCGGAGATGCCGGATTAAAATTATTAAAAAACTTTATCGAATTATGCTAATAATACCTGCTATAGACATATATAATAATTCTATTGTCCGCCTTAAAAAGGGGGACTTTGAAAGTATTACTTATTACAAAAATACTCCTGTTCAGCAGGCTAAATTATATGATTCACTCGGATTTGGGACAGTACATATTGTGGACCTTATAGGTTCCAAGAGCGGTAAGCTTACTGCGCTGGAATCAATTGAAAAAATAAAAGCTGAAACTAAGCTAAAAATAGAATTCGGCGGCGGTATAAGGGATGAAAAAACCGTTTCGGAATTATTTGCCGCCGGAATTGATTTTGTTATTATAGGATCGCTTTCTATAAAAGACAAAACTGAATTTGAGCTTATTTTAAAAAATCACCCGCCGGAAAAAATTATTGCCGCTATTGATGCCAAAGATGAGATGTTAAAAATTGCCGGATGGACAGAATCCACTACCATTTCAATTTACTCACACATTGATTACTGCGCTAAACTCGGAGTAAAAAAATTCCTTTGTACGGACATTTCAAAAGACGGAATGCTTACCGGAACAAATACCGGTCTATACAAAAAGATTATGGATAGATACGATGACATACAATTAATAGCTTCAGGTGGAGTAAAAGATATTGAAGATTTAAGAAATCTGAAAGAAATTAATCCTTATGCCGTTGTTGTTGGTAAAGCAATCTATGAAGAAAAAATCAATTTAAAGGAGCTGGCAAAATTTGCTTTGTAAAAGAATTATACCCTGCCTTGACGTAAAAGACGGACGGGTTGTTAAAGGGACGAATTTTATTAACCTGATTGATGCAGGCTCGCCGGTTGAACTGGCGGAAAGATACTCCAAAGAAGGCGCAGATGAACTTGTATTTCTTGATATAACTGCATCTGCTGAAAAAAGGAAAACTTTAGTTTCGCTTGTCAGCGATGTTGCTAAAGCGATCAGGATACCATTCACTGTAGGCGGAGGCATCTCGGAGTTAGGAGATATAGAAGCGCTGTTAAAAGCCGGGGCGGATAAAGTTTCATTAAATTCATCAATCGTAAAAGACCATAACCTGATAACACAGGCAGCCCGCCGGTTTGGAAGCCAGGCAGTTGTTGCAGCCATTGATATAAAGTTTAACGGCTCGCAGTACAAGGTTTATGTAAAAGGGGGGCGTGAGGAAACAGAACTTTTAGGAATGGAATGGTGCAAGCTTGCTGCTGATTTAGGCGCGGGAGAAATCCTGCTTACCTCAATGGATAAAGACGGAACTAAGGAAGGGTATGATGTTGATTTTCTTAAGGAATTAACTTCAACGGTAACTGTTCCTGTTATCGCTTCCGGCGGCGCAGGTAAAAAAGAAGATTTTCTCGAAGCATTTAAATATGCTAATGTAGATGCCTGTCTTGCAGCAAGCTTATTTCATTTTGATATATTAAAAATTAAAGAACTTAAATTATATTTAAAAGAAAACAATATCACAATTAGAATATAAATCATCTGAGAGGAACTTATGTTGGACAAGAAATTTGTTGATAAATTGAACTTTGAAAAAATGAACGGCCTGATACCGGCCATTGTGCTGGACAACAGCAATAACCTGGTTTTAATGCTCGGTTTTATGAATGAAGCTGCCCTTAGAAAAACACTTGAAACAAACCTTGTTACTTTTTTCAGCAGAACAAGAAATACTTTATGGACTAAAGGCGTAACATCCGGAAACTACCTGAAATTAATTGACATAAAAACAGACTGCGACAGCGATGCTTTGCTTGTTTATGCTGTCCCTGAAGGCAATACATGCCACACCGGAAGCTATTCCTGCTTTGGTTTATCTAAAACCGGATCTCTTAGTTTTCTTCATGAACTGTTTGATGTAATTAAAAACAGGAAAACGGAACTTCCCGAAAAGTCTTATACATCAGAATTATTCAAGTCCGGCGCCGATAGGATTATCCAAAAAGTAGGAGAAGAGGCTGTAGAGACACTAATTGCAGCTAAAAACCGCGATAAAATTGAAATTGTTAATGAAGTATCGGATTTGATTTACCACTTGTTTGTTATGCTTGCCGAACAGGATATAGAATTCGGTGATATTGTTAATAATTTGAAAAAAAGATCAAAATAGATATGATATGACGTAATAATTACGTGTAATTATTACGTCATATTAAGTAATATAATTATCATTAAATGTATTTTTTGTCTATAATTGATAAATTGTATTTATTTCTTACATTAAAGTCTTATTTAGCCATAAGAAAACAGATATTTTAAGCTATTTTGTAAGATGTATTTGGTACAATATTTGCGTCTTTTGATTTTTTAAACGTTTATTAATCGGCACTATAAATGAATACCGGCCAGAGTATTTTAACTATCGGAGCTATGCTGTTGCTTTCAGTTTTAGTACTGAGAGTGAATAGTACTCTTTTTTACAGCGGCAATGTTGTTTCAACTTCCAAGCTCGGTTTAATTGCAATATCGCTTGCCCAATCAAGATTAGAGGAAATAAAAAGTAAAGCTTTTGATGAGACCAGTGTTTCAAATGCAATAAGCTCCACAAGCAGCTTTACAACAGCCGCAAAATTGGGCCCGGATGGTACCGAAACTTATCCTAACTTTGATGACATAGATGATTTCAATGGATTTACAAAAGCGGATACAATTATAATAAATCCGAATCTTCCGAAAAGCGGAAGTAACTTAGAATATTTTAATGAATCCTGTTCAGTTGTTTATGTTACGTCAGCAAACCCTGATGTAGCTTCCGGCACTCAGACATGGAATAAAAAAATCACGGTTTATGTGGCTCATAAATTGTCAACCGACACTATAAAAGTTTCAACTGTATTTAGTTATTGGGTATTTAGGTAATACAAATATGGGTTACACTACAATATTAGATATAGTCGGTTCCATAATCATAGGCGGTGTACTTATGTTAATATTGCTTAATACCAATATCAGCGCGGTTCAAAGCACCTATACTTATGGTGGAGACGTGAGTATACAGATAGGTTTAACAACTTTAGTTAAAACTATGGACTCTGATTTTACAAAAATAGGCTATTCATCTATACAAACTATCGTGTTGGACCCGACTAAAATAATTTTATTGGCAGATACATCCAGAATAAAATTTCTTTCTGATGTCTCTAATAACGGAACGATAGATACGGTTTATTATTATTTAGGGCCAACCAGTGAATTATCTTATACAACCAATCCAAATGACAGGATTTTGTACCGGATTACTCATGATACCGTGTCTTCGGCAATAACAATGCGAAACCCTGGCGTCTCAGTTTTTAGATTTTCGTACTTTGATACATCAGGCAACTCTTTAAGCTGCCCGGTTTCTTCTTTGGCAAAAATTGCCAAAATTCAAATTCAATTAAAAATGGAAAGCGCTATACCATATAATGGTGTTTATGCAAGTGCAACCTGGACTGGGACTAAGCGTATTTCCGTTAATGTACTGGATAGGTAAGGAGTTATAGATGGGCGGTAAAGCTATATTACTTCTTGTTGCCGGTTTTAGTGTAATTTTTCTCGTTTTAGGACAAAACTTTAACCGGGTATCGAATAATTCTGCAACTAATTATTCCTCATACTATGCACATAATATGTCTCATAATATAGCTGTAAGCGGGGCTAACCTTGCGGTTAACCAAATATTTTTAACCCCTTCCTGGACTACAGGATATAGCAATGTTAGTATGAGCGGCGGTACTATGAGCGCTACTGTTATTTTGATTAATCCTGTTACGAACGCTATAAGGATAACAGCAACAGGAATATATTATGGCGATACTTCTACTGTAATAGTAAATCTTCAGCAAAGTTATTTTTCAAAGTTTGCATATTGCTCAAATAGTGAAAATGGTGTTTGGTGGGCGAACCAGGATACCGTTAACGGGCCGTTCCATACTCAGGATTATCTAAATGTAAACGGACATCCGGTATTTAATCCGGGGACCAACTATGTGGGAACTTATAAAGGTATAAATAAATACAACAGCAGTTCCAGCCCGATTATCAACGGAAACTTACGTGTCGGCGATAACCTGACGATACCTTCAACGGGTGTTTCCACATTGGAAGCATTGTCTACTTCCGGCGGCCATACATTTACCGGGCATGATACGGTTTTCTTAGCTTTTGCAGGTGACAGCATAAGGTATAAATACGCATATAATAATTCATGGACTTCAGCAAAAACTTCTACGTTTGCTCCGAATGGAACAATCGTGGCAGATAATGCTATTTTAAGAATTCAGGGTACGCTAACCGGAAAGTTAACCGTAGGCGCATCATACACCTCCAAAGGCGGCAATGTTTATATTGACGATGATGTTGTTTATACAACTGACCCGAGAATAAATTCAAGCTCTACAGACTTGCTTGGCATAGTAGCCCAGAATAATGTTTATGTTGCTGATAATCCAAATACAGCAAACGTACATATCGATGCGGCTATATATGCCCAATCCGGCGGTTTCGGCGCCCAGAATTATAATACCAGGGCTAAATCAGGGTATATTTATTTATTGGGCGGAATAACGCAAAACGGCAGGCTTGCAGTTGGTACTCTTGATTCATATGGAAACTTATCAACAGGGTTTTCTAAAAATTACACTTATGATAACCGGCTTTTGGTTAATGTACCACCTAATTTCCCGAGTACAGGTTCTTATGAAGTAATCTCCTGGTTTGAATAATTTATTTAATTTCACCTGTATTAATTTTTTGCAGGCTTAATATTT
>JARLHB010000502.1 GCA_031292465.1 Ignavibacteriaceae bacterium | reverse complement strand
TTTACTTAAATGATATAAATTGAAACCTCTCAACCTGCGGTAGTAAGGCCCATTTACGCTTTGTCAGGCATCCCGGACAATTAAAAAGTTATTCCTTCAATGTTTTGGCTAATGTCACGAGTTTTTTCTTTAATTTCTCATTTTCAGCTTCTAATTCTGCAATTTTTAAATATAAATGTTCCAATTCGCGGTTATTTCTCATAGTTCTACTTTTATTAGTTTTCTCATTTTGTTCATCAAATAACCAATTAAGGTCGCAACCTAAATTATAAAGCTTTTGAATAAAACCGGCGCCTGGAATTCGTGAAGGTTCCTTTCCTAAATACCTGGATAAATCGGGAGGTGTTTTACCAACAGCATCAGCAAAATTCCTAATACTTCCAAATTTATCTACTCCAAATAATTTTATTTTTTCACTAAATGTCATATAAGCAAGTAACCTCCAATTGGTTAACATAATGTTTGACATTGATTATCCAATTGGTTAATTTTGCGTGAGGCGGATTTGTCTCACGCGTTAATAAAATACAACTTTATGCAACACAAAAGCCAGTAATCTTATAGAACATGGCTTTTGTAGAAAGCTAAAGTTACAATTAAATTTGCCGGATGTGTTTTTAGCCGAACCTCCGGCAATTATTACAATACTCAATTCACATTGTAAAACATTATTACAATATAATTCAATAATACTGTAATAATTAGAAAGAACCTTTTTTACTCTAAATTGTAAATATAAGTACTTTATTTTTTAAACGCATATGAAATTGATAGAATAATAGGAGCCAGCTACCCAAATGATTTCTGTCAGTGAATAAACGTTCAGGAGAAAAATAGCCCGTATGAAAAAGAATGCTCCCTTAAGGTTTGTTGATTCTAAAATAATTAGTTATGATCTACATAATGGAAATAAACTGGCTATAGTTCCTGTTCCTTACTATCAGGAAGACGGATTTAACCTAGAAATGGGAATAGAAAAATACCAGATCGAAACTAACGGAGATTTTAATATTAAAAATATTCAAAAAAGCTCACTTAAGAACTTTACCACTTTTTTATTTAATTATCTACCGGCACTTAAACAGTTATCATGAATTACTTATCAATAGAAGAAATACTATTCATTCATTATAGGCTATTGGTAGAACTTCAGCCGAACAATGATAATTTTAATGTCCTGAATCCGGATAGCCTGGAAGCTGCCGTTGCAAGGCCGCGGCAATCAGTTAATGGGGAAGATGCATATCCTGATTTATTCAGTAAGGCCGCTGCACTGACTGAATCACTTATTAAAGATCATCCTTTTACAGATGGGAATAAAAGGGTTGGAATTACAGCTGGCTGCGTTTTATTAACTAATAATGGTTTTAATGCCAATGCTAATAATGATGATGTTTACTTAGCTGCAATTAAAATAGCTTCAGGGGATTGGGAATACCGTGATATTAAATCCTGGTTCGAAAAATATTTTTATAACTGATAAGCTTAATCCCTTTTAAATATAGAATATCACTTAAATTATACGGGAGGTATACATGTCAAGATTTATTATTCTAATAATTTCGGCTCTTATATTCATTTCATGTTCACAAAAATCAAATAACCCTGTAGACTCTGGCCAGAATACGTCTGGTACAATGTCTTTTGCTGTTTCTTTGGTAAAAATTCTAGATGACTATAATGTGAATGTTGACAGTGTCTGTGTGTCTCTTCAAGGTCCAACCAGTATAAGCGCAAAGCTTACAATCAAGGATTCTACAGCAAGCGGCACTTTCGTTAACCTGACTCAGGGTAATTATACTATCACAGTATACATGTTCTCCGGAACAGATACCGTAGCATCAGGAACAGGTATTGCGACGGTACTGCCGGGCCAGCAAACGACTGCCAATATTACAATATCATTTCTGCCGGGTAAATTGATTATAAATGTTTCTCTTCCACCGAGTAATGGCACCGTTCTGGCATACTATCCCTTTAATGGTAATGCTGCTGACGCCAGCGGAAATGGAAAGAATGGCACTACATATGGAGCAACGTTGACAACCGATCGGTTTGGTAACATTAACTCTGCATATAGTTTTGACGGAGTAAGTAATTATATTGCCGTTCCAACTTTGTTTAGCAAACCTCCATCTGAATTTTCTCTAAGTGCATTTATAAAGGCTACGACTCCGGCAAATAATACACAGAATATGATTTATTTTTCTGGGCAGGGAGGGGAATTTGAACTTTTTATTAACAATCATTGTCTGAATTTTTCTGTTATTCTAAATAACGGTACATGGTATACAATTCCATACTACATTACACTTTCAACCTGGCATCATGTGACCGCCACATATCAGCAGGGGAATAGAATTGAATTATTTATTGACGGTGCCTCAGTTGGCAGTCTATCTTTGCCAAACGTGGCTTTATACGATCCCGGTTCAAGTTTTGCAACATCCATCGGCTGCTATAACAGATACATGTTGTTCTTCCCGGGACAGATTGACGACCTCAGAATATTTAACTATGTCCTCTCAACGGCAAATGTAAATTATTATTGTCATGAAAATGGCTGGTAATTAAGATATAATTATTCAA
>JARLHB010000501.1 GCA_031292465.1 Ignavibacteriaceae bacterium | reverse complement strand
AATTCTTGCAAGAGGCCCTAATATTATGAAGGGATACTACAGGAACAAAAAAGAAACAGATGAAGTCCTTAAAGATGGCTGGCTGCATACCGGCGATATTGGCGTGTTCGATTCCGACGGCTTCTTAATAATTACAGACAGAAAAAAACACCTGTTCAAAACTTCCACCGGTAAGTATATAGCGCCTACTCATATTGAAAATATGTTTCTTGCAAGCAAATATATCGATCAGTTCGTTCTCATAGGCGACAGAAGAATGTTCCTAACCGCTCTTATTGTTCCTGATTTTGAAGCTATACAGGAGTTTGCGGATGCAAATAATATCCAGTATAGAAAAAAAGAAGAGCTTGTAAAGTCTAAAGAAATTTATAACCTGATAGAGCAGGACATGGCTCATATCCAGAAAAAGCTTGCTAACTTTGAAAAAGTCCGTAAATTTATTCTGCTGGAAAAACCATTCAGCATAGAGAGCGGGGAAGTTACGCCCAGCCTTAAACTCCGCCGTAAAACCATTGAAGAAAGATACCGCAGCCTGATTGAAGAAATGTACGAAGGGAGATAAACCAATTAGCGTTTATTAATCAATGTTGTTATCCAATAAGCATTTGCCCGTTTAACACACCCCTTTCGTCCCCTCTCCACATAGTGGCAAGCCAGAGGGGATTATGCACTACTCTTTGGCGGGGCGGGCTACCTTTTGGTTGAAAATTATTATGCTTTATTATTTCCACATATCCTTCCGTGAAACTGCATTAAAGAAATTCAGTATTAATATAATTTCGTAAAAAATCTGAAGATAAATTATCTCATACAGTTTAAACCTGTAGCCGAATTTCTTCTGAATAAGTAAAACCGTAATGCTGTCAATTATTATCTTAAAAATAAATGGAAATAAAAAAGACATATTGACTATGCACAATAGGGGTGAAAACAGCATAGCAAGGTTTAGCGTATGCCATACACCCAAAAATATTTTATGTCTGGTAAGATAATATATAGATGCTTTTGTATGCCTGGAACGCTGCTGAAAATATTCCTTCCACGTCTGTTTGGAAGCGGAATAAACGAATGAATCGCTGTTAAATATTGCACCGACTTTTAATTTGTTTTTTACAGCTTCCCTTAAAAGCAAATCATCATCCCCGCTTAGTGTTTCAACTGTATTGGAATATCCGTTTATTTTTTCAAATGATGATTTCTTAAATCCGAAACTTCTGGCGGAAGCACAGTAAGGCATTCCAAGCTGTGCCGCGGAAAATGTTAACATGGAGTTTCTAAGGTTTTCAAAGCACGCTGTTTTGTTTACTGGCAGATTATTCTGGTAAAAAGGGGTTATCCCAAAAACGAAATCAAAGCCCTCATCGAATTTTTGAGAGAATGAGTGCAGCCAGCCTTTTGCGGGTTTACAGTCTGCATCTGTAATAATTATGTATGGATTTGAAGCTTTGCTGATGCCAAAAGCCAGAGCACCTTTTTTTGCAGGGAAAATTTTATCGTGTACTTTATAAATATGAAAGTTTGTACAGCCTTCTATTGCTTTCTGTGCTGCGTCAAATGTCTTATCTGTTGAGTTGTCATCAATTATTATAACTTCATATAATCCTTTATTGTAAGGCAATTCTTTAAGTGAGGTAATAAGACGGCTAATGTTTTGTTCTTCATTTTTTGCGGCAACTATTATAGAAACAGGGTTGAGTTTACCGGAAAAAGATTTTTCATCTTCTCGTGGGATGGAGAAAATTAAAATTAAGTTTAATATGGAATAAGTTAGTATTGCAATTGATAAAATTATTAAAATACTCATTTAATTTTTTGCTTTTGTGCCTTTAATATATCACCCCTACGGGGTTCTGAAATTTGTGCGAGGATCATTCAGCTACAAATATTTCACCCCTATCGGGGTGAAGAAAAATTGTTTTAATTAATTTCTGATTCTTGTAATTATTATTTAATATGTCATACGCATTATTTGCTGAACCATTTTAAAGCTTTTCTTTTTGTTTTGCGTTAAGTTCAATTTATGCAGCTTAACTGAATATGTTCCTCCTTTGCTCACATTTTTAATTATAGCTGTTTTCGTTTTAAAATAGACCTGCCCAGTAATTAAGGAGTCGCCTGATGCTGAAAGATCGTATCTATCAGTCAAAAAGAATTCTTCATTGGATTTATCAAACAAAATACTCCACCATGTTCCGACTGCTTCTTCATATAATCCATACAACTTATACTCAATACCCTCATTATTTTTAAAATCCCCGACATAATCCAATTCCCTATCCCAATCTTTATAATCATAAGAGAATGCAATATAAGTTACACTGTCTTTTTTATATAATAAGTAAAAAATCGGACAGTCTCCTTCTCTGTGAGGTACTTTTACCTCTATAATATAAACGCTATCAGTTTTTTCAAGATGTTGAGCAAAACAACTACTACCTAAAACAAAAAAGAGAACAACAGAAAAAATTATGTGTATTCTATTCATAGTTAATACTAAAGGAATTGTTTAATAATATTCAATACTGATTATCTCCTGGATCGACAATGGCAATATTTTTAATTATCCTCATCCAGCAGCCAGCCCTCGGCTAAATCGGGATTTATTTCCGAAATAAACCTGGATGGCTTGGAGAGAGTCATTCCCGCTTCACGGTCAAACATATTCATCGGGTAAGTAATAAAAAGATTTTGCTTGGCCCGTGTTGCAGCTACATACATAAGCCTGCGCTCTTCTTCAATTGTTTCGGGCTTATCCGCGGACCTGCTTGAAGGGAAAAATCCTTCAACAAGATGAATGATAAAAACAGAATGCCACTCCAGTCCCTTTGCCGAATGAATAGTGGACAAGGTAACAAATTCGTTTTCTTTGTCTTCGGCGCCAATATCAATTACGCTGTCTATTATAGGTTCAATGGCCATATCGGCAAGCAGGCTGTCCAATGATTTATAATTCTGTGTAATATTTAAAAGAATTTCAAGGTCCTTATTGCGTTTGTTGAAATCGTCGTATTTATCCTTGAACAGGGGATAGTAATAATCCATTACCATTTGTGCTTTCTCGGAAGGCAGCTTCTTTTCCGTATGAAGTTTATACAATATCCGGAAAAGGCCTGCAATTTTGTCGCTGTATTTATGAGTGCTTTTGCCTTCGGAAAATGAATCACTTGATTCCGGGTTAGCTTTAATTGTAAGCCTTGCAGTTGCAAGTTCATCAAGAATTTTCTGTGCAGTTTTGGGTCCCACTCCTTCATGCAGTAAAAGCACCCTGTACCAGCTAACAACGTCTTTTGGATTTGCAGCAATTCTTAAAAACGCCAGAACATCTTTAACATGTGCGGTTTCAATAAATTTCATCCCGCCGAATTTCTGGAAAGGAATATTTGCCTTTGCCAGCTCTATTTCCAGATCGAAAGAAAAGAACGACGACCTGAATAGCACTGCAATATCCCTGAGCGGCACTCCTTCTTCTCTTAAATCAAGAATCTTTTCAACTATAAACTTTGACTGAAGATTCTCCGTTGATGCGGCGACTATTACAGGCAGTTCTCCGCCTTCTTTCCTTGTATATAAATTCTTCGGGTACTTCTCAACAGCTTTTTCTATTACATGATTTGTAAAATTAAGTACAGGCTGAACGCTGCGGTAATTCTCTTCAAGCTGAATAACTTTTACATCTTTAAAAAGTTTGGGGAATTCCATGATGTTTCTGAAATCAGCGCCGCGGAAAGAATATATTGATTGCGAATCATCGCCTACAACCATTATATTGTTATTAAGCTGTGTTAACCCTTTTATAATTTCCGCCTGAAGTTTGTTTGTATCCTGGTATTCATCAACCATAACGAATTTAATAGAAGATAAAAAGGATTTAGCAGACGCACCGGATTCAAATAGAAACTTCTTCAAATAAACCAGAAGGTCGTCATAATCAAGAAGATTGTTTTTATGCTTGTAAGAAACAAACACTTTCTGAATATCGAGTATTTTGTCAATCAGTTCTGTAAAATGGGAGTAATCCTCTTTTATTATATCCTCAACAGGCCTGCCGGTATTTACATTAAGGCTGAATACTTTTTCAAGTGTCTGTTTATTTGGAAATCTCTTTTCCTTTGAGATAAATCCGGCTTGTGAGCGTATAAGGTTTATAATATCTTCGCTGTCCCCCTGGTCCAGTATGGTAAATGAGGAATCCAAACCGACTGCTTTCGCATATCGTCTAAGGGTAAGATTTGCAAACGAGTGGAACGTTCCTCCGTTTACTTTTGAACAACGGTTGTCCAAAAGTAAGGACGCCCTGTTCATCATTTCGTTAGCGGCTTTGCGCGTAAATGTTAAAAGCAGAATGGATTTCGGGTCGTAACCGAGTTCAACAAGCCTGGCAACGCGGTATACAAGCGTACGGGTTTTGCCTGTTCCGGCTCCGGCAATAACAAGGTAAGCGCCGTCTAAAGCGGAGACTGCCTCAAACTGTGCAGGATTAAGCTCATCTTTATACTTTATTACAAAACGTGACTCATCGATTACCGGTTTAACTACAGCGGTTTCTTTAAATCTTTTTAGGGTGTATTTCTTTTGAAGCATCTGAATCTTTATTTAGTCGTCTGCTCAAAGATATAAATGAAAAAAATAAAATGATAGGATTGCAGGAATTTATGTCTATTGCAATTCTATTAGGTTATTGTTGAACCAGTCGCAGCCAGCAATATGTCGGGTTTTCAGTATAATCTTATAAATAATAGATAAAATACAAATAATTTGCTTCTTAAGAATAATTTGATATCTTTGTTCAAAACTAAAGGCAGGTAGATTTCAGCAATAAATAAAAACCTTTCTTTTTCGATAATAATGAATGAATCGCTCCTTTCTTTAACTTTTTAAACTTAATTATTCTTTTCCGGTATAGTTTTTGATTGTTTAGTACATGGTAAGACAGGTGATAGTTGCTTGTTGTCAGTTAATCTGTCAAAAAGTGAAGTGAATGACAACTTGTCTGCCAAAAAGTTAGATAAAAGTGACAGTTTTTAATAGACATCACATTTAGTGCACAAATTTGGAACCAAAGCTGAAAATGTGTTTCAGATAAACTAAATTTGATTGAAATTAAGCGAAATTCGCATGTATTGATTGATGGAAATACTATTTATATATTGCAGATAAGCATTTATGCCGGACTTTTTCCGGTATAAGAAATATAGGGAAAAAGGTAAACACTATGGATGGAAATTTTTCAGATAGACTTCAGGATGTAATCAGGTTAAGCAGGGAAGAAGCTCTCAGGCTTGGGCATGATTATATAGGCACCGAGCATCTTTTGTTGGGAATTATTCGCGAAGGTCAGGGGGTTGCTGTTAGAATCTTAAGGAATCTGGATTGTGATTTGATGAAATTGAAGAAAGCGATTGAAGATACCGTAAGAACCTCCGGCGGAACTTTGACGATTGGAAATATTCCGCTTACAAAACAGGCGGAAAAAGTATTAAAAATTACTCAGATTGAATCTAAAATTTATAAAGCTGACGTAATTGGGACCGAACATTTACTCCTGTCGCTTTTACGCGATGAGGATAATATAGCTACTCAGATTCTGCATCAGTTTAATGTAACTTATGATGCTGCACGTGCAGAACTTAATGCCATGCTAAGCAGTAAAAGCTCAAAAGAAGCCGGTGCGACTATTCCGCCTCCGGATAAGAAAATTGAACGCACTAAAACACCTGTGCTGGATAATTTCGGACGCGACCTTACCAAGTATGCTATAGAAGATAAACTTGATCCTGTGGTTGGGCGTGAAAAGGAAATTGAGCGTGTTGCGCAGGTATTAAGCCGCAGAAAGAAAAACAACCCTGTACTCATCGGTGAGCCGGGCGTAGGCAAGACTGCCATTGCAGAAGGGCTTGCACTTAAAATAGTCCAGAAAAAAGTTCCAAGAACTTTGCAGGATAAAAGAGTAGTAACATTGGATCTTGCCGGCCTTGTTGCAGGTACAAAATACCGCGGCCAGTTTGAAGAGAGAATGAAAGCTTTGATGAATGAGCTTGAAAAAGCTAAAGATGTTATACTTTTTATTGATGAATTACACACTATTGTCGGAGCTGGCGGCGCATCAGGCTCACTTGATGCTTCAAATATGTTTAAGCCGGCGCTTGCAAGAGGCGATTTTCAGTGTATAGGCGCTACAACGCTTGATGAATACAGAAAGTATATTGAAACGGACGGCGCTCTGGACAGGCGTTTCCAAAAGGTTATGGTTGAACCGCCAAGCTACGATGAAACAATTCAGATACTTAACAATATTAAGTTTAAGTATGAAGAACACCATCATGTAAGATATACCAAAGAAGCTATTGATTCCGCGGTAAAATTAAGCAACCGTTATATAACGGACCGCCATTTGCCTGATAAGGCTATCGATGTTATAGATGAAGCCGGTTCACGTGTTCATATGGGCAACTTTGAAGTTCCCCAGGAAGTTCTTAACCTTGAAGGCGACATAGAAAAAGTAAGGCAGGAAAAAGCTGCTGTAGTTAAACGCCAGGATTATGAAGAGGCTGCCAGATTAAGAGATAAAGAAAGAAATTTGCAGTCCGATCTTGAAATTGCAAAACGTGAATGGGATGCAAGAACCAAAGACATAGTACATGAAGTTGGCGAAGAAGATATTGCTACGGTGGTTGCCATGATGACAGGGATTCCTGTTACCCGTGTTGCTCAGACTGAATCTGAAAAGCTTCTTCATATGGGTGAAGCTTTGAAGGATTATATAGTCGGGCAGGATGAAGCCGTTTCAAAACTTAGCAAAGCTATACGCCGTACACGTGCGGGATTGAAGAATCCAAACAAGCCTATAGGCAGCTTTATATTCCTGGGCCCTACGGGAGTCGGAAAAACCGAACTGTGTAAAGTGCTTGCGCGTTACCTGTTTGATACGGATAATGCACTTATCAGAATTGATATGAGCGAGTATATGGAGAAATTTTCGCTCTCAAGACTTGTTGGAGCGCCTCCGGGATACGTTGGATATGAAGAAGGCGGCCAGCTTACTGAAAAAGTGAGAAGAAGGCCATACTCTGTAGTATTATTTGATGAAATCGAAAAAGCTCATCCGGATATTTTCAGTATTCTGCTGCAGGTACTTGATGACGGCGTTTTGACAGACAGCCTTGGCAGGAAAGTAGATTTCAAAAATACAATTATTATTATGACTACCAATGTGGGTGCACGTGATATTAAAAATATCGGTTCATTCGGATTTGGCGGCGAAAAAGTGGATGATAAATACTCATCGTTAAAGAATACAGTTGAAGAAGCAATGAGAAAGCTCTTTAATCCTGAATTCTTAAACAGAGTAGATGAAACTATTGTATTCAGAAATCTTGAAAAAGAAGATATTCTTAAAATAATTGATATTGAACTGAAAGAGATATACAAGAATATACATGAAAACAAGATGTTATTAGCTCTTGATGCTTCCGCTAAAGACTTTTTGGCAGAAAAAGGATTTGATGCTAAATACGGCGCAAGGCCTTTAAGAAGGGCAATTCAGAAATATGTTGAAGACCCGCTTGCCGAAGAGATATTAAGAGGAACATTTAAAGACGGTTCTAAAATTCTTGCAAAACATTTTGAAAACCTGGAAGAGCTTACATTCATTGAAGGCGATTCCGTGGCAGATTCCGGGCAGGAAGAAAAAGAGAAATCTGATACCAGTGAAGCTCAATAAGTATTATATTTCGTTTACGGATATGTGAATTATAAAAAGCGTATTTCTTTTAAATACGCTTTTTTTATGCTTAATTTTACAACGTCCTTTCTAATGGTTATTATGAAGAGGAATTTATGAAAGTATTAACAGAAAATGAGATTATCGAAGGACTGAAAGAAATACTTGGATGGATATTTATAGAGAATTCGCTCAACAAAGAATTTGAGTT
>JARLHB010000001.1 GCA_031292465.1 Ignavibacteriaceae bacterium | reverse complement strand
GTATTGTGATTTATAGCAAACCAAAATTAATCTAAATATTGTTATGATTATATTGTAAGTAATATTTACATTGTAAGTATTTCAAACATTCAGAAACAAGATAATAGGGATTCAATAAACTAAGATATAGTAAGAATTTGGGGAATAAATAATATTATATCCATATGATTCTAAAAATGTAGTAGGAAATTATAGCACTTTAGAAAAATTAAAATTATAAAAGGAGCTGACTTGTGAGGCTTGTTTTATTCACTTCGCCACTTAAATATTTAATATTTCATTTGTTCTATTAATAAAAGGATAATTATCTCATGGTATTCTAGGTAATAATGCGATAAATAATGCCAAATAGTTACTACAATACAATAATTATGCAAAGTAAATAAGTATCCGAACAATCAACAAATATTAAAACATAAACATATTTCGGGATTAATATGAAAATATTTCTTGTGGAAGAACATGAAATTATCAAAGAAGGTTTGATAAGAGTATTCAGTAAACAGAATGATATTGAAATTATAGGGGAATCTAATAATGTTGAGGGGCTCTATAGTTTCCTTAAGAATGACGAAGCTGATATAGTTTTAATCGGTTTTGCCAGCCCGGAAAGCAGTGAGCTTGATATTATAAAAAAGCTGAGAGAAAATTATCCGGAAATCAAAATATTGGTCTTAAGTATGTATGCAGATGAACGATTTGCAATACGTATTATGAAATATGGAGCGTCCGGATTTTTAACAAAAAAAGCTCCTGCTAAAGAATTTGTTGTTGCTGTTAGAAAAATTATGAACGGGAATAAATATGTTGAATCTGCTTTATCTGAAAGTATTTCATTAAAAGCGATTGACAAAAACAACCAGTTATCTCATGAAAAACTATCTGATCGTGAATTTGAAGTAATGAGAAAGATTGCTTCGGGTAAAAGATTAATTGACATCGCGTCTGATTTGTCATTAAGTATAAATACGATTTCTACTTACAGGACAAGAATTCTGGAAAAGATGAATATGAGATCAACAGTAGAAATTATTCGTTATGTATTAGATCATAATTTACAATAACATAAAATATAAATAGTAAAATTACTTTGTAATATAACTTTATAAAAAAAAGACTTAAATTATCGGATTGACCCCGGTTACATCTATTTTAAGAGATGTATGTTATTTTCTATCCATGTTATAAACAATTCCATTCTAAAACAATAGTTGTGTTGTTATATTATATAAATAAGAACGTATAAGCTTGTATATAAAAGTTGTAATTCATTCAACGGAGATGGTAAAAAACAAATAATATAGGTCCGAAATATCTATGGGGGTTCTAAAATGAATGATAGTACATTGAGGGGGGAGAAGTTTTCTTTGAGTGAAAAGCACTATAAAAATCTCATCGATGTAATACCTCAACCTTTATGGATTTATGAAATATCCACATTAAAATTCTTAGAGGTTAATCAGTCCGCAATTAACGTATATGGCTATAGCAGGGAAGAGTTCTTGAAAATGACGATTAAGGATATCCGGCCGAAGGAAGATATTCCCTTGCTCAACGATATCCTTGCAAAAAGCAAATCTAAACCAATTCATACTGCCGGCTGGCAGCATATGAAAAAAGACGGAACGTTTATATATTTAGAAATATACTCAAACGATATTATTTATGATCGTAAAAAAGCCCGCCTTGTTATTTCTAATGATATATCACGCCTAAAAGAACAGGATAATTCATTATGGCTATCGGCAGCAATTGTAGAATCTTCCGAGGATGCAATAATAGGCAAGACGCCTGATGGCATAATTACAAGTTGGAACGAAAGTGCGGAAAGGATGTATGGTTATAAGAAGGAAGAAGTAATAAATAAATCCATATCCATTCTTTTTCCGCCTGAGAACATAGATGAATTTAAAGATATAATGAAACAAATAAGGAAAGGCAAGCGAATAGAGCATTATCAAACCACAAGAATAAAAAAAGATGGTTCAAGAATAAATGTTTCTATATCAATATCTCCTATTAAAGATAATTTTAAGCGTATTATCGGAGCTTCAACAATTGCAAGAGATATAACAAAAATTAAAATTATAGAAGCTGAACGTGATATGCTTTTGAAAAATGAAATTAATCTTAGAGAGAAAGCAGAAAAGGGGCAGGAACGCCTTGCTTTTCTTTCAGAAGCCAGTAAAATACTATCTTCATCACTGGATTATGAAATTACTTTGGCTTCTATTGCCGGTATATCTGTTCCCTTCGTATCAGATTGGTGCGCTATTGATTTAATTAATCAGGATAAAAAACTAAAACGTGTTGCAGTTGTTCATTCGGATGCAAGGAAAAAGTATTATGCCGATCAATTACAACAAGTATTTGATAATGTTAATTTAGAAGCAACAAATGTGTATAAAGCTATACGTACTGGTAAGTCCGTGTTTATACCTGAAATTACTCCGGAATATTTCAATAATAAAGAAGTAAATATTGAGTTCTTATCGCTGCTTAAAACTCTTGGCCTTTCATCATTAATCATAGTTCCTCTTAAATATATGGACAAAATATTCGGTGCTATCACTATGGTTATGATGGAATCAAACAGGACATACAAAGAAGAAGATTTAACTTTTGCTGAAGAAATTGCATACAGGGCGGCGATAGCAATTGAAAATGCAGCACTTTATAATGCTTCACTTTCAATGAATACCGAACTTGAGAAAAGAGTTAAACAGCGTACAGAACAATTAGAAGCTGTAAATAATGAACTTGAAACATTCAGCTATTCAGTATCGCATGATTTAAAAGCGCCGCTTAGGGCGATTGAAGGATTTAGCAGGGTTTTATTGGAAGAGCACTCAAATCAAATGGACGAAGAGGCAAAAAGATTATTCAATATTGTTGTTTCAAACACGGCCCATATGTCCCGGTTAATTGAGGATTTACTTGAATTTTCAAGAGTAACACGCATCAATATGAATAAGGTTAAAGTTGATATGATGAAAATGGCGGGAAAAGTATTTGATGAGTTAAAAAGTTTTGAAAACAACCGAAACATTTCATTAAGCATTGATGATCTTTGTCCTGCTGATGGTGACCCCGCTTTATTAAAACAAGTATGGATAAATCTTATTGCAAACGCAATAAAGTTTACAAGGCCAAGGGATACAGCCATAATAAGAATTGGTAATAAAGTGGAAGATGGAAATAGAATATATTTTATCAAAGATAACGGCGTAGGATTTGACATGAAGTATTCACAAAACCTGTTCGGAGTATTTCAAAGACTTCATAAGTATAAAGACTTTGAGGGCACAGGCGTCGGTTTAGCGCTGGTGGAGAGAATTATTAAAAGACATGGGGGCAAAATATGGGCCGATTCAAAATTGGATGAAGGAGCTTCGTTTTATTTCACCCTGAATATTAATGAGGTATTATTATGACCGATATAATAGAAATTCTTCTGGTTGAAGACAACCCATCTGATCAGGAATTAACTTTAAAAGCTCTAAAAAAATATAATTTGTCCAATAATATTTACATCGTAGAGGACGGTGCGGAGGCGTTGGATTTTATATTTGCGGAAGGGGAATACTCTTCCAGGAATATTAACATGGTTCCAAGACTCATACTTCTGGATTTAAAGCTGCCTAAAGTTTCAGGGCTTGAAGTTCTGAAAATAATTAAATCAGATGTGCGTACAAAAAAAATACCGGTTGTTGTATTAACTTCTTCAAAAGAAGAGAGGGATATAGTAGAAAGTTATGAATATGGCGTTAATAGTTATATTGTTAAACCAGTTGATTTCAGCAAGTTTGTTGAAAGTATAAAAGAAGTCGGATTTTACTGGCTGTTACTTAATCAGGTAACTAATTTATTATAAATAAATAAGAGTTCCGAGAATGATGAATAAAATTCGCATTTTAATGCTTGAAGACAGCCCGGAAGATGCTGAACTTGTAAGGAATGAACTTGAGAAGACAAATGTTGATTTTGACATAGAGTTAACTGATAACATGTATGATTTTAGTAAGGCACTGGATGAGTTTAAACCGCAAATAATACTATCTGATTACCTGATACCCAATTTTAGCGGACTTGCAGGCCTTGAAATTGCGAGGGAAAAGCTGCCTGATGTACCTTATATATTTGTTTCCGGGCATATAGGCGAGGACAGGGCCATTGAGGCTTTAAGAAAAGGCGCTACAGATTATGTACTTAAGGATAGGATGACAAAATTAGTCCCGATAATTATGAGGGTGCTTAAGGATGTTGGAGAATTAAATTCAAGAAAGTTAGCTGAAGAATCTCTAAGGCAATATGAGGAAAGTTATGGGGTCTTATTTGAGAATAACCTTGCCGGTATTTTTAATTCCACTCTTGAAGGCAAGGTGTTTAGATGCAATCATGCATGCGTTGAAATATTAGGTTATGATTCAACGGAAGACTTACTTTCTGTTCCATTGCCGGAGCTTTACTATAACAAACAAGCAGGTGATGTTTTTATTTCATCAGTAATAGAAAATAAAACCGTAAAGGATATTGAAGTACAGTTGACAAAAAAGAACGGAGACAAAATATGGGCATTGGCCAACATCGGTGTAGTTCATGATTCAGCTTCTGATCAAATGTGCATTCAGGGGATTATATTTGATATAACAGAAAGGAAAATTGCACTTGAAGAAATAATTAAAGCAAAGGAAAAAGCAGAAGAAGCAGACAGGATGAAGTCTGATTTCCTGGCACATGTGTCGCATGAAATCCGCACTCCGTTAAATGTTATTCTAAGTTATCACAATATGCTTAGGGATGAACTTAGTTCGGATATAAAAGAAGAAAATGATTATATGTTCAATGCTATTGAATTGGCAGGGAGGAGATTAGTCCGTACCATTGATCTTATACTTAACATGTCTGTAATAGAAAATGGTAAAATGGATCTAATGTTAATGAAAACAAATTTATATAATGTCCTTAAAAATATGCATGAGGAGCTTTATAAATTTGCAGAAGCCAAAGGTTTAAAACTAAATTTAATAAACAAAGTTGCCGAACCTATTGTCACAACTGATCTATATATAATAGAACAAGTATTCCAAAACCTGATTGAAAATGCCGTAAAATATACAAATCGGGGGGAAATTGATGTCACTATTTACAGGAATATTTCGGAAGAAGTTTGTGTCGACATAAAAGACGCCGGAATTGGCATTACCCCGGAATATATAACCAAAATCTTTCAGCCTTTTTCTCAGGAAGAAACTGGTTACACAAGGAAATATGAAGGATTGGGACTTGGACTGGCGCTTGTAAAAAAGTACCTGGATATATTGGGGTACAAAATTACAGTGGTTTCGCAAAAAGGGAAGGGGTCAATTTTTACTGTCAGATTTAATAATTCAAAATAACCGTTAAGCATTTTAATCTCCTATC
>JARLHB010000500.1 GCA_031292465.1 Ignavibacteriaceae bacterium | reverse complement strand
ATGCAGCCATAGAAAGTTTCCACTCAAAATTAAAATTATTCAGGCAAAGGATCAGAGGTGTTGTGGACAAGGCATTCTTTTTCTTCAGAATAATCCGGTATTTCGCTTAATCGGTTTTGCCACCAAAAAATCCGGTGAGCCATCATAAATCTTTTAGTTTATTATTTATATCTAAAAATATTTTGACAAGCAGTAAAATTAAATTATTTTCAACTTCACGGTTTTACGGTATTTAACCATTTTTATCTATTAACTTTTAAAGGGTTAGCGGGATTTTATGGCTATGCCTAAAGATAAGGCAAGATTTTTATTTGTTGATCTCCTAAGAGGCTGGGCGCTTCTTGTGATGATTGAAGTACATGTATTTAATGTGCTTATGCAGCCTGTATTAAAGAATACGCAGTGGTTTAAAGTTTTGAATTTTGCAAATGGATTAGTTGCACCGTCATTTCTGTTTATATCCGGGTTTGCATTTGAAATATCGACAAGAGGCAAAACCGATGAGCTGAGAAAATTCAATTATGCACTTTGGAAAAAATTAGGCAGGATATTTCTTATAATTCTTGCCGGCTACTCCCTGCATCTGCCTATCCTTTCTTTAAGAAGGCTGATGCATTTTTACAGCAGGGAAACTATAATCAGCTTCTATAATGTTGATGTACTCCAGTGCATTGCGATAGGTTTGCTTTTCGTACTGATTTTACGGCTGGTTATCAGATCTGAAAAAGTTTATAATATAATTATTATTCTGGCTCTTTTAACTTCGGTAGTCCTTTCCCCGTTAGTCTGGCAGACAGATTTTACTGCATTTTTAAACGTTCCCCTGGCAAATTATTTTAATATAATGAACGGTTCGTTCTTCCCGCTTTTTCCATGGGTCGGGTTTTTATTTGCAGGTACGGTATGCTGTAAATATTATCTGGAAGCGCGTGAAAAGAATAAAGAAGAAAAATTTGTTCAGCAGTTAATTATAACGGGTACTGTACTTGCGCTATTAGGGCATATCTTCCTAACACCCGCATTAAATATTTTTACATGCGACCATAAAGCAAATCCGGTTTTCTTTTTACAGCGTTTAGGATATATTTTCTTTTTACTCGGTGTATGCTGGTATTATATAGAAAAAAGAAAGACTAAATCATCATTTGTTTTAGACGTGGGAAGAGAATCCCTTATTGTTTATTGGCTTCACCTTCAGTTTTTATACAGAAGGTTTTACCATGAAACAAGTTTTGCTTCTATTTATGGAGATAAGTTTGATATTTGGGGCTGTATTATTGCAACTGTTGTACTGGCAGTTATTATGATTATTATAGCAAAATTATGGGGAGAATTTAAAAAGAAACACAGGCCAATTGCTTCTGATATATCAATTGGTATTGTAAGCCTTACGGTTATAATATTTCTAATTGGTTTTTAAATTACTCCTGTATTTTATCATTTTAAAGCAAGCCCGCCTGTTAACGGCGGGATTCTTAGAATAAAGAAATCATTCCTGGACCAATTTTATCCCTTCAAACGTCATAATTCTGTCTTTATAATTTACAAGTTCACGCGAGTATTCAGTGGACATCAAAGGTGAAGATATTATAAAATCAGCCGATGAGCGGTCGTTAGCAATAGGAATATTATATACTATTGAAATTCTCAATAGCGCTTTAACGTCCGGGTCATGGGGCATCGGTTCCAACGGATCCCAGAAAAAAATTAAAAAATCAATTTCACCTTCAGCAATTTTAGCGCCTACCTGTTGATCACCGCCAAGGGGGCCGCTCTTAAATTTCTGAACTTTTACATTTAGTTCGTTTTCAATTAATTGTCCAGTTGTTCCTGTACCGAACAATTCGTGTTTTGCCAGAAGGTCACGGTTATATTTTGCCCATTCAAGCAAATCTATTTTCCGGTTGTCGTGCGCAATTAATGCAATCCTTTTTTTCTTTTTCATTTTAACTATAGTTTTACCCATTACATTCCTCCTTTAATTTAAATGGTAAATTCTTATTATTATTGTTATAATACTTAATGCTAAAGATAAAAATGTAAATCGGGTTAGTCAATCAATTAAGTTTAAGTTAATATGAAGAATGATTAAGCGTACACTATGAATAGAAATAATATTCCGGTAAAACTAATAAGTGCTTTTAATTTTATTAAAGTTATTTTAAAATAATCTAAAAGATATATTACTATGAAAAAAGTAACAGCATTCGGAGAAATTTTGTTTGATGTTTATCCGGAGGTAAAGACCCTTGGAGGCGCCCCGTTTAATTTTATATACCATATTAAAAAACTTACGGGAGAAGGAAATTTTATAAGCAAAGTAGGGGATGATGAGCTCGGAAAGGAAATTTTTAATTTCTTAGAATTAAATGGGATTTCATCCGATTATATTGCTGTCGATAAAGAACATTCTACCGGGGTTGCTAATGCAAACCTTGATGAAAACAAAATCCCTCATTGGGAAATTAAGCTTAATTGCGCATATGATTTTATAGAGCCTTCAGATAAAATAACAAATCTTATTGAAGATGGAACGGATTGCCTTTATTTCGGAACGCTTGCGCAAAGAAATAATGCTTCAAGGAATACATTAAATAAGATGTTCGGAAAAAAGATAAAATATTTCTGCGATTTAAACTTCCGGCAAAATTATTATGACGCCGATATTATAAAAACCTCTCTTAATACCGCAGATATATTAAAGCTGAATGACGATGAGCTAAAAATTGTTAATCAATTGTTGTTAAAGCAAACATATGATGAGATGGCCCTTGCCAAACATATTTCAGAGAAATTTAATATTGAACTGGTCTGTATTACTCTCGGCAGTAAAGGCGCAATATTATATAAAAACGGAAGGACAGATCATTATATGGCAGATGCAGAGATAATAGTAGACACTGTTGGGGCAGGAGATGCGTATGCTTCCGTTCTTTGTCTTGGCTATTTAAATGGTTGGGAAATTTCAAAGATTAATAGAATCGCATCGGAATTTGCAGCCGAAATCGTCCAGGTAAAAGGGGCTTTACCCCGGAAGAAAAGTATTTATGAAAGATTTATAGAAACGATAAGAAGCTGATTTTTATTAACCGTTATTGTCCTTTTGTAATAATAACAGCGGGAGTTGGATAAGCAAATCCTATACCTCTCTTATTGAATTCATCCAATACTTTCAGGTTAACGGCCTGTTGAATATTCATGTATTCCATGTAATCCGGACTGTTAACAAAATAAACAAATTCAAAAATAAGGGCGGAATCCCCGAAGGTAGAAAAATGTCCGCGGTCAAATGTAACATTATTCTGTTCTTCGATAATTTTTTTAATTATAACAGGTATTTCTTCAAGCTTTTCTTTTGGTGTCTGGTAGGTTACGCTGATTTTAAAAGCGATTCTCCTTTTTTGCATCCGTTTAAAATTATGAATCCTGGAATCAGTAAGGTCAGCATTGGCAAATACTATTTGTTCACCGCTTAAAGCTCTAATTTTTGTTGTTTTAATTCCTATTTGCTCAACCGTGCCGCTTTTATCACCGACAGTAATAAAATCGCCAATTTCAAAAGGGCGGTCAAAAAATATTACAAAATAACTAAAGAAATCTTTCAAAACTGCCTGAGCTGCAAGAGCAACAGCTACGCCGCCGATGCCTAAACCGGTAACAACAGCAGAAATTTTAAATCCTAAATTATCTAAAAGAAATACTATGCCTAATCCCCATATCAGAATCGATATTAAGGTTGTTATTCCTTTTATCTGTTTCTGTTTTTCAGTCCCTTTTTCCTGCCGTCTAAAATATTCATTCAGCATATAGTTGATTGTTGCAACTATCAACCTGACAACTATGAATGTAACTATTACAGCGGAGATTATATCAAATACCTGAGAAACTTTCGGAAGTAATGTTAAAGATTTAATTGAGTAATAAAATGCGCCATAATAAAGGAAAGGGATTATAAAACGCTGCATTAATTTGACAAGAATACTATCTACCTGCGTACCTGTTTTATTCGACCAGTTTTGGAGTGTTTTAGTTACAATTTTTTTTAAAATGTAGATGATAAGAATACAAATTATAAATATAAGGCAGGCTGTAATGTAATCGGATATAGTATTTCCGAAATAAAGCTTCTTTAAAATTTCGTTCATTTCCAAAACTTTTTATTTGATAATAATTAAATGTAGTAATTCTTAATTGTATAATGAATAGTTAATGGTAAATTCCTGGAAGAAAATATTAAGCCTGCAAAAAATTAATACAGGTGAAATTAAATAAATTATTCAAACCAGGAGATTACTTCATAAGAACCTGTACT
>JARLHB010000499.1 GCA_031292465.1 Ignavibacteriaceae bacterium | reverse complement strand
GATTAACTTTCTAAAAAACTTATAATTATTTCAATCAAATATCAATGACTAAAACCGGTGAACCTTCCGTAAGGAAACAGCCGTTTAATTTTAATATTCAGACGAATTTTATCCGGCAGCAAAATGCAGGCTGATAAATTACTGATTAACCCGCGCAGCAATATATTCGAAAATTGGGTTTGGCAGAAGTCTCATAATTTTTGCCCCTAGTACAGTTGGCAATGGGAACTGGATTATGCGCTTTTCTTTTTTTATTCCCGATAAAATTATGGAAGCAGCTTTGTCCGGGTTCATAAGAAACGGCATTATAAAGTTATTCTTTGCAGTCATAGGAGTTTTTACAAAGCCGGGTTTAACAGTCAATACTTTAATATTATACTTTTTCAGTTCGGACCTCATGCTTTCCAAAAATATTGAGGCGGCCGCCTTGCTTGCACAATAAACTCCGCTTCGTGGGAATCCTCTGCCATCGGCAAGACTGGAAACGCCGACTATTAACCCGCTTCTGTTCTTTATAAAGTCCGGCAAAAGAGCTTCAATACAATACACCATTCCCATAACATTAACATCAAACATTTGTTTGGCAGCATCTGAATTAAATTCATTAGCAGAGATTAGACTGCTTGTACCTGAATCCAATATAGCAGCATCTATGCTTCCAAAACTCTTTTTCACATAATTAAATGCTTCCGTTACTTCATCTTTATTACTTATATCACATTTAACAGCAATAACATGGCTGCCGGTATTAGAAAGGCTTAAGGCTGATTTTTCAATTATTTCAATTCTTCTGCTTAATAATGCAAGATTACATTTTTCAGCGGCAATCTTTTTTGCCAGTTCAAAGCCTATTCCGCTTGATGCCCCGGTTAATATTATGTTTTTGTTTTTTAAATTCATCAGCAAACCTTTATAATATTATTTTCATTTAGCAAATAAATGATATATCTTAACCATTAAATATATTCAATTCAAATATTAGTTTTGTTTAAAGGTATGCAGAAGCAAAATGTAGTATAAAAATTTTGCCCGCCTGTTACATCACTTAATTATTTGCTAAATAAAAATTTTTGATAGTGCAGTTTAAACTTTTGTATTAAATAACAAATTATTATCTTTTCATCAAAAATTATTCCAATGTATGCTAATAACTTCATCCCTGTAGAGGATGTTCTAATTCGGACGGAAATTGCAGAAACCAGCTTTGCCTGCGATTTAAAAAAATGTAAGGGCGCCTGTTGCACTGTTGAAAGCGAATACGGGGCTCCGCTGCTTAAAGAAGAGGTTAAGCAAATTGAAAGCATTTTGGATATTGTAAAGGAATATATTCCTAAGAAGCATTGGCGCGAAATTGAAGATAACGGATTTTATGAAGAAAAAGACAATGAATTATTAACTACAAGTGTCGATAATAAAGCGTGTGTATTCGTGTTTTTTGAAAAAAGCGTTGCAAAGTGCAGTATAGAGCAGGCTTATTTTGATGGTAAGATTAAGTTCAGAAAGCCCGTCTCGTGTCATTTATTTCCTATCCGGGTCTCCAGATTCGGAGGAGATGTTTTAAGGTATGAAAAATTTAAGGAATGTTTACCGGCATTAGAAAACGGTGCCAAAAATGACATTAAATTAGTTGATTTTTGTAAGGAATCATTAGAGCGACTATATGGTAAAAAATGGTATTCAAAACTAAAAGAAATTATTGGTATGAAAAATGTTAAGTCTTAGTCAAAAACTTTCACAGCAGCAGAAACTTTCACCACAGCAAATTCAGTATCAAAAGCTTCTTCAATTAAACACAATGGCTCTTGAACAACGGATTAAAACCGAACTTGAACTTAATCCTATTCTTGAAGAGGTATTGGAAGAAGAAACAGATATATCACTTGATACCGACGGGAAAGATAATTCAGATGAAATTGGCGAGGAAGAAGAAGTAAACGACAGTTCAAAAGACGAATTTGAACTGGAAGACTTCATGAATGACAGTGAATTTGAATTCGATTCCAATAAGTTGAATAAAAGCAAGGATGATGAAGTTTATCAGCCCATAGCTCCTTCAAAAGAAAGCCTGAGCGAACATCTGAGAGAGCAATTAAGTATGTTGAACCTTGATGATGACATGTATATCCTTGGAGAAGAAATTATAGGCAACCTTGATTCCGACGGATACCTTAAAAATGATTTAAATGAGATTTTGAAGGAACTTGAAGTATTTGAACATATAGCTATTTCAATTGAAAGCGCAGAAGCCCTGCTTAAAAAGATTCAGGTGTTTGATCCGATTGGCATAGCTTCAAGAACTTTGCAGGAATGCCTGCTTGTACAATTAAGAAATATATCCTACGACCCTTATTATTCTTATCTGGCAGAAGAACTGCTTGAAAAACATTTCAATGACTTTACCCAAAAGAGATATGATGTAATAAAGCAGAAAATGAATCTTACCGATGAAGGCCTAAAGGCAACTATAGGGCTTATCCAGAGTTTAAACCCAAAACCCGGCGAAGGTAATATTGAATCCGTTGAGATGAATCAAATTACACCTGATTTCCTGGTTGAAAAAGTTGATAACAACTTTGTGATTACATTAAACGACAGGAGCGTTCCTTCGGTAACTTTAAGCAGAACATACTTAGAGATGATAGACCAGAACAAAAAAAGTAAGAAGTCTTCACCGAGAGATAAAAATACATATAAATTCCTGCGAGAAAAATTTGAATCCGCAAAATGGTTTATCGCATGTATTCAGCAAAGAAGAGAAACTTTGATGAAGATAATGCAGGCAATAGTTGAAAAGCAATATGAGTTTTTTGATAAAGGCCCTAAATTTTTAAGGCCTATGATTTACAAAGACATCGCAGATGAAATCCGTATGGATATTTCCACAATAAGCCGCGTGGTAAACGGTAAGTATGTAGAAAGCCCTATGGGCATACATGAATTAAAATATTTCTTTAGCGAAGGATTGAGCACAGATTCGGGCGAAGAAGTTTCCAACAAGCACATTAAAGAACGGCTTAAAGAAATTATCGATTCGGAAACAAAAAATTCTCCTTACAGCGATGACAGGCTTGCAGAGATGCTTAATGATGAAGGCGTTCATATTGCAAGGCGTACTGTTGCCAAATACAGGGAACAGCTTAGAATTCCTATTGCAAGGCTCCGAAGAGAATTATGACAGGATATGCAATAGATGTATTTTTAATAATTATTCTATTTGCCCTGTTCGGATTTTTACACACCTTTCTTGCTTCCGGCAAAGTTAAGGGGATACTGATTGAAAAATATGAAAGCTTAATTGCATTCTACCGGCTTTTTTATGTTTTAAGTTCCCTGGTGCTCCTTTATTTAGTCTATCAGTCTATGCCAAAACCAAGTTTGATTATTTACGATTTACCCCGGCCTTTTGATTTAATAATCCTTATACCTCAGTTTTTAAGCCTGGCCGGAATTGTCTGGACTTTCAAATATTTCAGCCTGCAGGAATTTTTGGGTACAGAACAAATATTCCGATGGTTCCGAAAAGAATATAATATTTCAGAGCTGGATGAAAGATTAACCCTAAAAATAGAAGGGCCGTATAAGTTTTGCAGGCATCCTTTATATTTATTTACCATTCTATTCCTTTGCTTCAGGCCGGAAATGGATTTGTTTTACCTAACGTCGCTTCTTTGCATTATTGCATACTTTTATGTCGGTTCTATTTTTGAAGAAAGAAAATTGGCTGACAGGTTTGGCAGAAATTATATTGACAATCAAAAATCCATTCCAAGGATTTTTCCGGTAAGGTTTAGACGGTATAGTTAAGGTTAACTAAATCGAAGCATTATTATGTTACGCGGAACGCATATTTATGTGCGAAATTAAAAATATTGCACTTTAAAGATGCAAAAGACCAGTTTTATCTGTTAATTTAGTAAATATAATTTAAGGAATATTTTTTAAACCGGTATTTAGCCGAAATAATAAATACTGAAGAAAAAATTACGATTATAAAGAATAATTAAAAATTTAAAAGATTTTTCTATGATTGGAGCATAAGAATGGATACTATAATGCACGCAACCACTATTTTGGGCCTGGTGCATAACGGACAAGCTGCAATTGGCGGCGATGGCCAGGTAACACTTGGCAATACCGTAATGAAACAGAATGCAGTTAAAATAAGAAAACTCGGTAACGGAAAGGTACTTTGCGGTTTTGCAGGCGCTTCGGCAGATGCTTTTACCTTAATGGAAAGATTTGAAGATAAGCTTGAACAATATCACGGTAACGTGGACAGGGCTGCCGTAGAACTTGCAAAGGACTGGCGGACCGATAAATATCTTAGAAAATTAGAGGCTATGCTTGCCGTACTGACCAATGAGAAAGCGCTTGTTATTTCGGGCAACGGCGATGTAATTGAACCTGATGATCAAATAGTTGCTATAGGATCGGGAGGTATGTTTGCGTTAGCCGCTGCAAAGATGCTAAAAAAATACAGCTCACTTTCCACAAAAGAAATTGTTGCCGAATCCCTTAAAACAGCTTCGGAAATTTGCATTTATACAAATGATAAAATTAATGTTGAAGAACTCTAATATTGATAGAAATAAATAATTATGAAAAACAAACCAATGAAAGCATTAACCCCTTCACAGATAGTAAATGAACTTGATAAATATATAATCGGGCAGACCGAAGCTAAAAGAGCGGTTGCAATTGCATTAAGAAACAGATGGCGCCGCCAGCAGATTCCTGATCAGTTAAGGGAAGAAATATTACCAAATAATATTATTTTAATCGGGCCCACCGGGGTAGGTAAAACGGAAATTGCGCGCCGCCTTGCAAAACTTGCCGAAGCTCCTTTTGTAAAAGTGGAAGCATCCAAATTTACTGAAGTCGGCTACGTTGGCAGAGATGTTGAATCCATGATAAGAGATTTAGCAGACTATGCAGTTAACATGGTTAAGTCCGAAAAAACGGCAGAAGTTCAGTCAAAGGCTGAAGAACTCGCATATGAAAGGATTTTGGATTTTCTTATACCTCCGGTAAAAAAAGTGCACGCCCCTGAAAACCCGGATGATAATAATGTTAATAATGAAGCTTACCAGAATCAGAAAACACGCGAGTGGATGAAGCAGAAACTAATAAACGGCGAACTTGACAATAAAATGATTGAGTTTGACGCTAACGCTCAAAATGCTATCGGAATGCAGGTACTTGGACCTTTCGGGCTTGATGATCTTGGAATAAACTTTCAGGAAATTATGGGCAACATGATGCCTAAAAAGAAGAAGAAAAGAAAGACTCCAATTTCCGAAGCAAAAGTTATAATCACCCAGGAAGAAGCGCAAAAACTTATTGATATGGATGCCGTACAGAAAGAAGCTATTGACAGGGTTCAGGAATCCGGTATTATTTTTATTGATGAAATTGATAAAGTTGCCGGCGGCGGAAAAGGTGCCGGGCCGGATGTTTCCCGCGAAGGGGTCCAGCGCGACCTTCTGCCTATTGTGGAGGGCTCTAATGTAAACACAAAATACGGCGTTGTTAAAACAGATCATATTTTATTTATTGCTTCCGGCGCATTTCATGTTTCAAAACCTTCGGATTTAATTCCCGAACTTCAGGGGCGTTTCCCGATACGCGTGGAACTTAAAAGCCTCTCGCAGGAAGATTTTATTAAAATTTTAACAATGCCCGAAAATGCTCTTTTAAAACAATACTATGCGTTATTGGAAACCGAAGGAGTAAAATTAGAATTCACCCAGGACGCAATAAAAGAAATTGCTCGCATCGCTTCGGAAGTAAATGATCAGGTTGAAAACATCGGGGCCAGAAGGCTTCATACAATTTTAACATCGCTGCTTGATGAAATACTTTTTGACGTTCCTGATAAAGTACCATCCGAAAAGGTAAAAATCTCTGCAAAGATTGTTAAGCAGAAATTGGACAGTATAGTTAAAAACCGGGATTTGAGTAAATTCATCCTGTAACAGAGTAAAAATATTTACGGATAATATTCATCTTAAAAATGCGGTAAAAATTTTACCGCATTTTTATGTACTTCTCAAATAATCTTATCTTATACATATAGCGCAATTATACGAAACCAATAAAATCAACCGCTATTCACTAATTTTTACTGTTTAACATTAAATACTGTACTTATGCGTAAGTGATATTATTTTTACGGTAACCTTTTTGTTATAAATACGGTCAAAACAAATAGTTGCAAAGAAAATTGTGTCTAATATAATGACGCTGGTGTCTAACAAAATATTCAATGTACGTTTAAAGGTTATGAATTCTGTTTTTTTTACAAATGTAAAAGCGGCACAAAGATTGGAATACCAAAGTGATTTAAAATTGAATCTGGTAAAGTTTTTTAATATTAAAGGAGGATTGAATGTTTTCTAAGAAATTACTGTTTTCTGTATTATTAAGTTTAATTAGTCTCATATATGTTTATCCGCAGGATGAAGATACAACAGAAGTTGAAGATACGGCAAAAGTTGAAAATGAAAGCTGGCCGAATCATCATCATTATGATTTCACGTATAATGTATTTAACGAATTCTCGGGCAACCCGACCATAACAGCTAATTATGGTTTTTCAAAGACAAGCCTGAAAGATTTTAACGAGTCTTTTGTAAAACCAAACATGGTTGAATTAAAGCTCGGCTACACACATCAGAGAAGCACTAACGAAGAAGACAATATTCTTAAATACAATTACAAATATTTTTATGTAAGCAATATATCCGTGGATCTTGCAAACAAATCTACGGGAAGCGCTGATTTGAAAACAGACTTGTGGCGTTTCGGGTTCGGCAGGTCAACCGGACTGGGATACAAGCTGGGTTCGGCGGCTATCATTCCCTATCACTCATACTCATTCGAATGGTCCAAGCTTAGAATGGAAGATACGCCGTTAAATACCGATGATAAGAATATGACGGATTTGTTTAACCAGTCGTTCCGTT
Source organism: Ignavibacteriaceae bacterium (assembly GCA_031292465.1). GTDB lineage: Bacteria > Bacteroidota > Ignavibacteria > Ignavibacteriales > Ignavibacteriaceae > FEN-1297. The sequence continues at coordinate 827 of JARLHB010000499.1, read as the reverse complement.
TCGGCAACAGTTCAGAGGGAGGAATAAAATTCCAGTTTATACCAAATATGTCTGTTGATGCAAGCTATGAAAGATCGGTAATCTTCCCTAGGCATATCTTCTGGGCATGGACAGGCGGCGTAGTAGTTGAAGCTGCGGGGCAATGGGCTATAGACAGTTTTGTTAATGAAATCTTAGACTCATCGCCTTATGCTGCACCTATTGTAAATTTTGTTTTGAAAAACGCACTCTCATACGGAATGTATGAGTTAAGGCATGATAAAATGAACTGGCCGTTTAATACGGTAGCGCCGTTGTCTTACGATCAGTTTAAAGTTGGAGTTACTTTCGTTTTCTAATTGCACCCTTATGGTCATGATCGTAATTATATTCTTTAAGACAAAGATAATTACATACAGTGCAAATGTTAAGAGCTAAATTTGATTTGATGAGCTTACAAAGAATAACATTGCGATCATGACAGGATTTATTTTCACATTCCCCGCCGGTTACTTAACAAAAATATTTTTGTCAGATTTTTTAACAAAATTAATTTTGTTAAGTGAATTGGAATGAAAACTTCTTTATACCATAACTTCCTTATTCCTTTAGCACTTCAGAATCAGCCCAAGAGAAGGTGTTTACAAACTAATATTACCCAAACTAATCTTAAAAGGATAAAGCAATTTAAACTTTGTCCCGCCGGGTGAAAATTCAAGTGCGGGGGCTGGGAATTTAATATAATCCAAAGTTTGCCTGAACCAATTCCAGAACCATCCGCCGTCGGGCAGCAGCCGGACTAAATTATAATCTAATCCTATTACATAACGCCTTTGCGAAAGCTGATC
>JARLHB010000498.1 GCA_031292465.1 Ignavibacteriaceae bacterium | reverse complement strand
CTCTTTAGGAACAAGTTCTGAAAATAAATGGACTAAATATATTTCCCTGGCTGCTACTGATCTTTTTAATCACGGTTTGTTCCCTAAAGACATGCCCGGGGCAAAAACATTATTTGATTAATTTATCAAGAGGGATACAAATGAAAATTCAAAAGTATTTCTTCGTCTTTGCTGTTGCTTTTATTTCAATGTGCTTTTACAACATTGCTTATGGGCAGGCACTTGAAGAATATTTAAAAAAGGGGGATAACTATCTTGATTCTGAATTTAATAATCAAAAGGCTCTTGAAGTTTTGCAAGCGGCAGACAAAAAATTCCCGAGTAATTGGGAAGTCTATTGGCGTTTAAGCCGTACTTATGTATATGTAGCCGAAAAGATGCCGGATAATTCAGGTGAAAAGAAAGATGCTCAATTAGCCGTTTATCAAAAAGCCTACGACTATGCAGACAAAGCAGTTAAAATTGCACCGGATAAATCAGTTACTTATGTAAGAAGAGCGGTTGCAAACGGCAGGATTGCTCTTTTTAAAGGCGTTTTTTCTGTATCGGGAATTGTTAATGCCGTAAAGGCTGACTGCCAAAAGGCTATCAGCCTGGGCAATGGAGGAAACTATGTGCAGGGGCTTGCTCATTACATACTTGCGAGAACAAATGATAAAGTAAGTGAAAAATGGGCGCCTGCCAGGTCTGTAATAGGGCTTGGATGGGCAAGTATGGATAATGCTTTTAAAGAATATAGTACAGCAATAAAAATATGTCCTGATTATAGGATGTTTTATCTTGATTTTGCCAAAGCTTATATAAAAGAAGATGAATATACAAAAGCAAAAGAAATGTTGAGAAAAGTAATTGACAGTCCGAAACATGATGAAAACGATGATGAGCAACTGGCTGAAGCTAAAAGTTTATTGGAGAAAATAAAGAACAAATAAATTTTATTGAGGCAGATAATTGAAAATTTCTGATGAAACGATAGACAGAGTAAAATCTGCCAGATCAATTGTATTTTTTACCGGAGCCGGAATATCGGCTGAGAGCGGAATACCTGTTTTTAGAGGCAAGGACGGCCTTTGGAGTAAGCTAAAGCCCGAGGAATTGGCAAACTTTGATGCACTACTCAAGAATCCTAAAATGGTATGGGAATGGTATGAGCATCGTAAGTATATTATGAAAGAGTCAAAACCTAATTCGGCTCACTTAGCAATCTCGGAATTTCAGAATTATTTTCCTGAAGTAACTGTAGCAACTCAGAATATTGATAACCTGCATAGAAGAGCAGGCAGTAAAACTGTATATGAACTTCATGGTAATATTGAAAGAAATTACTGCATAAACTGCCATACTTTTTATAATAACGATGTTCCGTTTGTTGACGGGATTCCCAAATGCAAGTGCGGCGGGTTAATCCGTCCTGATGTTGTCTGGTTTGGCGAATTTTTACCTCAGGATCAGTTTAATGCATCTGAAAAAGCATCTGAAGATTGCGATGTCTTTTTTATTATCGGTACTTCCGCTGTGGTTTATCCTGCGGCTTCATTAATTTATACTGCTAAAGCAGGTAAAGCATATCTTATAGAAATTAATATTGAGAGTACCGAAGCATCACATATAGTTGATGAGTCTTATTTCGGAAAGGCCGGTGAAGTGCTGCCTGCAATTTTAGAGAAGATTAAGAACTGATTAGTCCATTACTGTAAAGTGATTTTATATAGGCTTTGTCTGTTTATCAGCCGTTTTTTGCAGCCCTAATAGTTTGCATATTCTTTGAAATTCAATTTGCTCATTCTCTGTAAGTATATTTATTTCATCAACAAGGGGGGCTAACATTTTAGGGAATAATTTCCCTATTAAGCTTTTCCCTTGTTTTGTCAGCTTTATGGTAAAAAGCCTGCGGTCATTATTATTCCTTTCCCTCTTAACCAGTTCCCTTTTCTCAAGGTTATCTACAACCATAGTAATATTGCCGCCGCTTTTGAATAGCTTTTTTCCCAATTCACTTTGCGATAACGGGCCGACATGAAATAAAGTATCCAGCATACTGAACTGGCTTTCGGTTAATCCCTTCTCCTGCAGCAATAAATTCATCCTGCTTCTGATTGAATCCGAAGTCCTTATCAATTTTATATAAACATTTAATGAGTTTATTTCTTTAGCAGTTCCCTTATAATGTGTTCCCATAAATCAAACAATTTTTAGTTGTGTAAATAATAATGCAAAAACATTTACAAAATATATCAGAGGCAGAGCATATATAAAACATCATATTATTAAAGTTAATTGAAAATTATTAAATTGCTTATTATTTTTTATCTTATTGTGGAAGGAATATATTTTGAAAATAGCAATTTCCTCCGATCACGGAGGGTTTGAGTTAAAAAATTTTCTTGTTAAATGGCTTCAGGAAGAAAAGCTTGAAGTTATTGATCTTGGCAACCATATTTATGATAAGAATGATGATTATCCCGATTTTGCCCGCCTGTTAGCTGAAACTGTAGCCGCGGGGAAAGCGGATAAAGGCATTACTATTTGCGGCAGCGGGATAGGGGCATGTATAACCGCAAATAAAGTTAAGGGAGCAAGAGCTTCGGTCTGCCATGATACATATTCGGCACACCAGGGTGTTGAGCATGATAAGATGAATGTTTTGTGTATCGGGGCAAGAATAATTGGTATTGAACTTGCCAAAGAAATTGTAACCGCATTTATTAAAGCAGAGTTTATAAATGAGGACAGGTTTAGACGCAGGTTTGATAAGGTTATTGAACTCGAAAACAGAAAATAATTTCCATCTGATTAAACGCGGCGCATAAAAAGTTAAAACAGAAAATTATTTGCTTTCATTGCTTATTAATATTCCGCCTGCCAGAAACGATATAAGCATTATTATGGTTAGGAATATTGTTGTTGTTTGTGAAATTATTTCCATATTTAAATCTATCGTATGTAAATAATATTTGTATCAAGTAATTACTAAAAAACTGTGCCAACTAAAAGTGCCCCTTTTCAATAATTTAATAAAATCGTTTGTCTATAAATAAGACTTCAAATGTTTAATGTCCCAATTTAAAACGCATTGTATTGTGGGTTACACCTGCTTATTATTTTAACCAACATATTCTCATTATAAAATTATACTTATTACAAATTATAAATGAAAAAATTATGAATATAGGATTTATCGGCCTCGGCTTGATGGGCTGCCGGATGGCAGACAATTTATTGAAATCAGGAAATCAATTATATGTTTATAACAGGTCAATAGAAAAAGCAAAAAGCCTTATTGAAAAAGGAGCAACGGTTGAAATATCTCCTGCAGAAGTGGCAAAGAATGTTAGTATTATTTTTACAATGCTGTCTGAACCGGATGTTGTGAAAGAAGCAGCTTTCGGTAATAACGGGTTCATAGAGAAAATGCAACCGGGATCCCTTTGGGTTGATTGCAGCACTGTTAATCCGTCATTTACTAAAAAGGTTGCAGAAAAAGCAAAGATGAAAGGAATCCGTTTTATTGATGCTCCTGTTGCTGGAACCACCATACCTGCCGAAAAGGGTGAATTAACATTTTACATCGGCGGAGATCCGGATGATGTTGAAGAATGCCGGCCTTTACTTGAAATTATGGGCAAAAAAATAATTTATATGGGTGAGAACGGAAAAGGCACTTCCATGAAGATGGTTATTAATTTACTTCTTGCACAGGCAATGGTTACTTTTTCTGAAGGTATGGCGCTTGGTGAATCACTTGGAATATCAAAAGAAAAGCTGCTTGATATTTTACCCGGCAGTCCTGTTGTCGCTCCGTTTATAAGTGCCAAAAAAGAAAAAATAATTAAAGAAGATTTTGAACCTGAATTCCCATTAAAGTGGATGCTTAAAGACTGCCGTCTTGCATCAACTACAGGTTACGAAAATGACATTTATCTTTATTTAACTAATACTGTGAAGGAAATTTATCAGCATGCTGTAAAACGGGGTTTCGGTGAAAAGGATTTTTCATCAGTTTATAAGTTTTTAACAACAAAGGGTAATCTGTAAACCAAATAAACTATATCCGGTTATTTGGTAAATATCACTGTAAATGTTGATCCTTTATCTTTTTCACTTTTAACAATTATTTCTGAGCTTATCATTTCTGAGTATTTTTTTACAAGAGCCAATCCCAGCCCATTACCTTCATATTTACGGGAGTAACCTGCTTCTTCCTGTGTAAATGGTTGAAACAATCTGGGCAAATACTCTTTTGCAATGCCAATTCCTGTATCGGTAACGTCCACGCATATTTGTCCGTTTTTATTTTCATACACGATAATTTCTACTTTGCCTTTATTGGTATATTTTAATGCATTATCTATTAAGTTCTGAAAAATTTCTGTAATTAAATACTCGTCGGTTAAGATATCGGAATTGCTCAGCGTGGGATAAAATAACAGGTCAATATTTCGCGATTCGGCAGTACTGTTAAATTCTTCGAGCAATTTATTTAAGATAGAATAAATATTAACATTAGAAAAATTAGCTTTCAATCTTCCTGTTTGTATTGCAGACATGTTCAGGATCAGGTCGATTGTTCTTAATAATCTTTTACTTGATGAATTAATAGAATTAAAAATAGAGTTATACTTTGTCTTAAAACTTTCTTCCAATTCTTCCTGCAATAAATAGTTGTAGCTTAGTATAATGTTAAGCGGAGTCCTTATCTCATGAGACATTTGTGCCAGGAATTCTGATTTTAACTTATCAGATGCTTCCGCATCTTCTTTTGCTATAACAAGCTCTTCATTCATTATTTTCTTTGCAGTAATATCTTCTTTTACAGCAAGGAAATGAGAAATATTACCCTTGTTATCCCTTATCGGCGATATAGATACAAACTCCCAGTAAAATGTTCCGTCTTTTTTTCTGTTATGCAGTTCTCCCTGCCATTCGTTGCCTGATACAATAGATTTCCATAACTGCTTATATGTTTCTGCAGAGGTTTCGCCGGATTTTAATATTCTTGGATTTTTCCCAAGAACCTCTGATAAAGTATATCCGGTTAATTGCGTGAACTTTAAATTAACGTACTCTATGTTACCGGAAGTATCTGTGATTACAATTGATATCGGGCTTTGTTCAACAGCCCGGGATAATATTCTAATTTGTTCTTCTGCCTGTTTCCGGTCAGTAATGTCTCTATAGATTCCCTGAACTATTTTCCTGCCTCCCAGAACAAATATATTGCTGTTAATTTCAACCGGGATAAGATAACCCGTACAGTGTTTTATCGAAATATCTTCAATAGTCCTTTGAAGTTCATTAATATCAAGGTTTTTAAAATATTCATTATACCTTTGTAAATCATCGGTTGAATACAACAGTGACTGGTGAAGTCCAATAATTTCTGACTTCGGCCTTCCGATGAGTTTTTCTGCTTTCAAGTTTATGTCAATAATTTTACCGGTTTCTGCTTCGGTAATAATAATTGCATCATTGGCGGTTTCAACAAGTTTTCTGTATTTTTCTTCTGATTCAACTAACGCTTTTTCCGCAGCCTTTCTCCAGGAAATATCATTTATTACAATTTGAATTGTCATTTTATCCTGATAAAATATAGGGCTGGCGCTTATTTCTACATCTATTACCGAACCATCAATCCTGGTAATTTTTTCTTCAACAGAATTTTGAACGGCTCTGGAGGTTAGCATATTATTAATTCGGGTTAAGGCCAAATCCTTGTATTCCGGACGTAAGAAATCCAAAATATCTTTCCCTATAAGTTCTTCTTTATTATTTGCTCCCATCAGCTTTACAGTTGCAGCATTTACAAAAATAATTTTCCCTTCTGAGTGCAATGCAAAAGCAATGGGAAGAGATTCGATTAATAGCTTGTATCTTTCTTCACTTTTACG
>JARLHB010000497.1 GCA_031292465.1 Ignavibacteriaceae bacterium | reverse complement strand
GGTACATACATCCTTGAAAGTAAAAGTTTAAAAGATATCCTGTTTCCGTTAAATGTATTTTTTAAATCAAAGTATCATCGCTATATACTGCTTGCCCTGTTTCTTTTTACTGCTTCATCTATTATGGATAAGCTGCTGCTTATACGTATGAATCTTACCCCGATAGCGCTGACGGCAATTCAGCATTTTTATTTTGCCGTTTTATTTGCAGTTGTATATTTATTCTATTATTACAGAAACAGGCCTTCAAAAATATCATTTAAAGGAAATGATATCTGGTGGATAATTTTAATATCCATTCTTACAATCGGTTATCGTTATACTCAGATAGTTTCAGTAAGCATGGCATCCGTTGCACTTGTGCTTGCTGTAAAGCGTACTTCAGTATTTTGGGCGACAATAATCGGAGGCAGAATATTTAAGGAAGAAAATCTTTTGAAAAAAACTCTTGCGGTTATTTTTATAGTTGTGGGAACAATTTTAATTTTGAGGGATTAAAGCATTTGGGAGGAGTTTCCTCCTCCCAAAATTAACATTATTACATATTATCGCTGATCAAATGACCATTCTGTCTAACGTATGTCTTAGCTTTTTCATATTTATGACCTGATTCATTGCCTTGTCCGGCTCTGGATCTTAAATCATCCGATATTTTGAATTTACCGACAATAGCTTCTAAATTATTTGTCAGACGGTTCAAATCTTCGGCGGCTCTTGCAATCTGCTGGATGCCCGCTGCACTCTGCTGTGTTACGCTGCTTATACCTTCAATGTTCTTGCTTATTTGTTCTGAAGCTGAAGATTGTTCCTCGCTTGCAGCGGCAACCTGGTTAATAATATCAGCAACCTGCTCCGCACCGTCTATAATCTGATTTAGAGATTTTCCGGCTCTGTCTGCCAGTTTCTTGCCTTTATCAACTTCAACCGTTCCTTCTTCCATTGAAGTAACAGCACCTATCGTTTCTTTCTGAATTTCTCTTATCATTGCAGCAATTTCTTTTGTAGCTTTTGTTGTACGTTCAGCAAGTTTCCTTACTTCGTCCGCAACAACTGCAAATCCACGTCCCTGTTCACCGGCTCTTGCAGCTTCAATTGCAGCATTCAGGGCAAGCAGATTGGTCTGGTCAGCAATATCATCAATTACCTGTACTATTTCACCGATTTGTTCACTGCTCTTACCAAGTTTTTGAACCGTGGAAGCAGATCTTTTTACAACTTCAGCAATTTTGTTCATACCTTCTATTGTTTCATTAACAACTTTACCGCCTTCTTTAGCAATTTCACCTGATTTTTTTGCTGCTTCAGTAGCGTCACCCGCATTTTTAGTTGTCTCAATAATAGTCTTCGTCATTTCTTCAACTGCTCCGGCTACCTCTGTTGCCTGCTGGCTTTGTTCTTCTGCTCCGGCCGCCATTTCTTCAGTGCTGGAAGAAATTTGTGTTGAAGCGCTTGCCGTAGCTGCAACCGAATCAGTTACTTCTTTTACGATATTTTCAAGCGAAGAGCCTAAATTATTAACATAAGTTTGCAATCTTTTATAATTACCGCGGTAATCGCCTTCGAGCCTTGAAGTTAAATCTCCTGTAGCAAGTGTCTCCATTACTTTTTCTGTTTCTCTAACTCTCGAAACAATTGCATAAACCGTATTATTAAAGCCTTCAATTATCGATTTATATCCACCATTAAATTTATTTATATCGCCTTTCTTTTCTAATTCACCATCTTCTGCCCATTTTGTCATAGAATCTGTCTCAGTTTTCAAATCTTTTAATGTTTTAACTGTAGAATTCAAAGCAGGAATTATTTCATCTTTATTATCCGCAGCTTCAAGTGCAAACGTGAAATCCCCGTTAGCAATTTTTTGCATACTTCCGATTATTTTGTCTTGAAGATCGCCAGCAAAATGATCCATAGCGGCAGCCATTATTCCTATTTCGTCTTTTAAATCCAGGTTCAATCTCTCGTTAAGATGGCCCTTGCCAATTTCCTGTATCATATATACAGTCTTTTTTAACGGTTTGCTGATAATTGATGTAATAAAGAGCCCTAATAATATGGCAAGTGCAACACCTAATATCATAATTATAACTATTTCTGTTTTTACTGAACTAGTTTCTGTAGAAGATGTTTCATTTAGTTCTTTTGCCTGTTTGGCATTTATTTCTGCCAAATCATTAAGGCTTTTTCTTAATTGCTGCAGCGGTGCAAGTGCGCTGCCGAAAATAATTGCCAAAGCTTCAGTATTTTTATTCTGCGCTGCCAAATTTGCAGCCTGGTCCCTCAATGGAATATATGCCTTCCATGCTTCATCAAAGCTTACTGCTGAAACTTTTTCTTCGTCAGTCAATTCATATTTATTAAATTGTTGTCTTAGTTCAATAACCTTATTTGTCTGCTGTTGCATATCAGCCATATATTCCCGGTCTTTTACCTCATCATTAGTACTGGCCAGGGCTAATAAGTCACCCCTTGCCGTTAATAATGCAGCATTTGCACTCCCGAAATCGCGTATTTTTTGGAGGGACTGATTTAGTTTATTTGAATTATCACTTACTGTTGAGGTCCCTATATATCCAAAAAGACCAATTGCGGCTGAAATTACCGCCATAAGAATAAAACCGGATAAAAGTTTTGTCCCTATTTTTAAGTTTTTATACCATTTCATATAACGCCTTTGCCCTTTGAATTAATTATTATTATTTAAACTGAATACTTCATTCTTGGAGAGTATTTTTTCAAGATCAATCAATATCAATAACCTGTCTTCAAGCTTTCCGACTGATTTTATGTACTCTGAGTTTATACCTGAAACAATTTCCGGAGGCGGTTCTGTAACGCCGACGGGAATCCTTATTACTTCTTTCACACCATCCACTATGAATCCTACCGTCTTGCTGTTTACTTCCACAACAATAATTCTTGTATTGTTATCGTGATCTTTCCTTGGCATACCGAGCTTTTGCCTTAAATCGATTACCGGGATAACTCTTCCCCTAAGGTTAATAACACCATCTACATAATCCGGTGCATTTGGCACTTTAGTAATTTGTAGCATACGAATAATTTCCTGTACGCAAATAATATTTACTCCAAACTCTTCATTCCCAAGTACAAAGCTTACCAGTTGAAGCAGCTCGGAAGAAACCGTGGTTTGTTCTTCAATTTCTGTCATTAGCTAAATACCTTTCTTTAATATTTTTTAACTGCATTTATTAAAAAATTATCATTTCTAACATATTGTCGTACAAACAATACATTATTAAACAATAATGTTATGAACGTGTGTTTTTTGCAGTAAGCGTGTATTAAACGAAATGAACGCGTAGGAAATTGATTATGGGCCTAAAACGTTAAGGTAAGAATTTCAGGTAATCTAATTTATTTAAACTCAGATCTCATTTCTCTAGCATATCTATAACTGACATTAAAGGGCTCTTTAATATTTTTCAAGTGGATTATATACGTTTCCCTGCTCCACCTTGAGATACTTTCTACAAATTTAAGATTAATTATAGTTGACCTGTTTATTCTTTTGAAAATGTTTACTGGCAGTAGTTCCTCCCAGCGATTCAAAGTTTTTCTTACAGGGAGATTAAACATATCACTTAAATTTATTATTGAATCATTCCCTTTAGATGTAATATAAGAGATATCCCCGATTCTTATAATTTTTGGTTTCCTTTTGGAATCTATAAAAAGCCTGTCATCCTCATCATAATTTTTTGATGATAAATTTTCGTTACCTTTTTTTATGCTTTTTGAGATATATTTCCCGAATTCTTTATCATTCTCGATCTTTTCTTCTATCCTTTTAAACCATTCATTACCATTAATCGGCTTAATTATATAATCATCGGCGCTCATTATAATTCCGATAGACATATTGTTAATTTTTACTTTTGTCGAAAGGTAAAGGAATGGTATAATACTTATATCGTCATAATTCGTAATCTCCTGACTAATTTGATTCCCGCTTAATAAAGATGTTTTAGAATCACAAAACAGCAAGTCCGGGACTATAGTCTTTGGGAATTCAATCCATTCTTTTCCAAACGTTGTACCATAAACAATATAAATTGAATCATTAAATATGTTATCAAGATTCATAATAAAATTAGTGCCATCCTTTTCTGTAAGAAACTTTTTCATAAAATAATTTTTCCATAATATCAATATCTTTAACCGGCTTTAATAAGATTATATCTTCAAAAGTTATAAGTTTTATTAAGCAAGACCCCCAAAGGAATACCATTATTGCAGTATAATCTTATTCGCAGAAATAAAATAAAGTTAATTAAAACTTGGCCAATATCAATTTATTTTATCACATTTAATATTGCATTATTTGCAAATAAAATAATAAATAATTATTCGTTTTATCACGGGGATATAAGAATAAGGTAAT
>JARLHB010000496.1 GCA_031292465.1 Ignavibacteriaceae bacterium | reverse complement strand
ATTTATTCAATCCGGCTAATTTCTTATCAAATGTAGTTGGCGGATTAACACAGCCGATTCTTAATAATGGCGCCAATACTGCCCGGCTGGAAGTAGCCAAAGCACAACAGGAAGAAGCTTTGTTGAATTTTAAAAAGGCATTGCTCAATGCCGGAAATGAAGTGCAAAACGTATTAGGCTCTTACCAGTCGTCAGTTCTCAAAACAAAACTTCGCGAAAAGCAACTGGAATCATTGTTAAATTCAGTAGATTACACAAAAAAATTGCTTACCTATGGCTCGGCAAACTACACTGAAGTACTTACTGCGGAAACAAGTTTATTGTCTGCGCAATTGAGTAGTGTAAGCGACCGCTTGCAGCAACTTGATTCAGAAGTATTGCTTTATAGGGCTTTAGGCGGAGGCTGGAAGCAGTAGTAGTACCCTATCAAATGTAATCCGGTAATATTAATAGATGCATTATATGAAGACGTATTATTAATATTAATTTGGAGAAGTCAAAATTATGGATTTAAGAAAAAGAATAAAAACTTTGTACAAGCAACTTTTCGACTAGTTTGGGTGAATTTTTAATCCTCAAATTTAGTCCCACCTTTTCCGTCAGGAAAAACTAATTTGGGTGCAATTCTTTCGTGAACTGTTTCAATCTCGGGATTTTTCATCCTTCTAATTAATAATTCGCCGGCTATCTCTCCAACCTTATCGTTAAATTGTTCTACTGTCGGATAATTATGAACTTCGTAACAATTGTTATAACCGAAAATTTTGAAGTTTTCCGAAAGTAAAATCTCTTTTTCTTCAAGCCTTTTTTTTAGTGCAACTATTTCAAGATCGTCATAAAAAAACAGACCAATTGTCCTGTCCTGTTTAATTATAGTTCCATAATTTTCAATAAACTCTTCAAGCTTAAATATTTCCGGATTATTATTGTTATATAAGATTTCCATAGCATTTCTAAATCCATTAACCTTTTCATCATGTGAAGTTGCAGTGTCTTCATGAGAAATAAATATAATATCGTCACATTTATCTCTGTATTTTAAGTATGAACAAACTCTAACGATTGCATCTTTATTATTAATGACGACATAATCTGTATCTAATTCCGGAATGAACCTGTCCACCAATACAAATGGGAACTTTTTTTCTTTTAATTCAACAATATGAGAAAAATCCAGACGATAATTATCTTCCAAAAATATTACCATTCCATCCATATTATTTGAAATTAATCTTTCAATTGTTTCCTTTTCTTTCTCATGGCTCATATTGGAAATTGCTATCATGAGATTTATTTTTTCCTTTTCAAGCCTTTTTCTTAATCCAGATAAAATATCAGTGAAAATTTTACCATTCGACAGATCCTTTGGTATGATAAAAGCGACTTGTTTTTTAGTTGTTATTTCATCGAAATTAACATATATACCCTTACCCTGTACCTTAGTGATATAACCATCATGAGTCATTTCCAATAATGTTCTGGTGATTGTAGCGTAACTATAACCAGTAGTATTAATCATTTCTCTTACTTTGGGAAGCTTACTTCCCTTTATAAGGTTATTTCTTCCAATGTAATCAAGCATTTCTTCTTTTAATGCTTCATATTTTTTCTTATTCATATATCCTCAAAAAAAAATCTATTGTTAATATACAATTTTTTTTACAAAAATTAAAATAAAACAATGCTGTATGTCAAAATAAATACAAAACCAAAAAATATTACATAATACGGTATATTTGTAAGATTTCTCATTAAAACAGCCTCATTTCTCTTTTTTATTAACAAATCATCAGTTAGTTTGAAAGTATATTCAATTGATCTGTACCTGGATAATATACCAATAAAAAGTTAATTTGCCCATTTAGTCAAGAATTGGTAACTTGTTTATATGAAATTAATACATCTATTGCAGATTGTATTTTTAAAAATAAATATTGACAGACTATAAAATATATTGTATATTAACAATAATAATACGATATTATTGTGTATAGGTTTTCTATTATTTTATAAACATGCAACATCATCAATAAATTAATAAAAAAATATAGGAACTATCTATATGAAAATGTTTACAGTGGTACTAGTATTTATTTCTCTTTTTGTTATAGTAAATAGTTCAATAGTAATAGCCCAGGGGGGCAGTTCAAAAATACAGGGGAAGGTTACAGACGTTAGTACGGGAGAACCTTTATTCGGAGCAAATGTAATATTAACAGGAACCAGCTTAGGTGCGGCAACTGGAATTGATGGCGGGTACCAGATTACTAATGTTCCTCCGGGTACATATTCAGTTCAAATAACATACATTGGTTATAAAAATTACAAAACAGAAAATGTGCAGGTTTTACCTGGAAAAACAATCGTTCTGGATGCTAAACTAATTCTTGAATCGGTTGAAGGCCAAACTGTTTTGGTTACAGCGCAAAAACAAGGTCAAATTAGCGCGATAAATCAGCAGTTGTCTTCCAATTCAATAAAAGACATTGTTGCAAAAGACTGGATACAGGAAGTACCTGATGTAAACGCGGCTGAATCTATATCTAGGCTTCCAGGTGTTTCAGTTCAACGCAACGGTGGAGAAGGCGATAAAATTATTGTCCGCGGTTTATCTCCTCAATTTAATAATATTCAAATTGACGGAGTGCAGTTACAGGGTGTTGACTTTGACCGTAGTGTCGGACTAAGTATAATATCAGATAAAATGCTTGAAGGTATTGAGCTGTCTAAAAGCTTAACTCCGGATATGGACGCGGACGCGCTTGGAGGCACTGTAAACCTTACCACGAAAGAAGCAGAAGAGGGTTTGCATTTTAACGCCTTTGCCCAGGGAGCTTATAATAAGGCGAAAACTGATTTGGGCAATTACGAATTTGACTTTGGAGTAAGCGACCGTTTTCTTAACAACAGTTTGGGTGTAATTGTTAATGCCGGAACTCAAAAAATTAATAGGTCTTCCGATAGTTTTTCAGCAGGCTATGACAATTTTACTCCTTCAACAGGCATAAATGCGCTTCGAACTACCAGCGCTAATATAACACAAAACCTTGATGAAAGGTATCGCAGCTACGGGAATATAGTTTTAGACTATAAAACGGATTTCATGAAATTGAAGATGAATAATATGCTTACACAGCAGTTAGATGATAACCAGAGCAGAAGCAATGGTTTCGGATTTGGCGGCAACACTTTTTCCTTCAACATAAATAAATCCAAACCTATAGAAACAATTCGCTCTCATTCTCTTACCGGTGTATTTTCATTTCTAAATACTGATTTAACTTTAGAAGGTTCCTACAGCAGGACTACTTTAAATAATTATCAGGATCAATACAATTTTTATGACCAGGATCTTTTTGTTGCTTACAATAAGAGCATACCACCATCTGCATTAACTTGGGCGCAGCCTTCTTCTCTTATTACTCATTATTATAATATATCTATGCCCCTATACTCAGATCTTCAAAATAACTTAATGGAAACTACAAAAAGAAAAGATGAGACATATACGTACAAGGCGGATTGGAAAATACCATATAATATAACAAAAGACATTACAGGCTTTTTAAGAGTAGGCGGCATGTATTCCGATAAAGACCGTAATAACGGCTATCTTCAATTAGACGGTGCATATTTAGGCGGTAAGGGCGATCAATTTATGGCACAAATGAAAGGAAGCCCTCTATTTTCCAACTTATTATATAATGGGACTGCTAACCCAAAAATACCAAGGTCTGACGGGATGCCCGCAATGAACTGGGTAGTTCCTAACTATGACTGGCAGAATATTTTAAGCGGGCGATACACCCTGGGATATTCAGAGAACCTGTCTGCATTAGACAATTTTAGCAATGCTGTATATAAATTCAGCCCTACTTTTACTTATTATGATGGAATTCCAACCTATCAAAATGACTATTCAAACAATGAAAAGAAAACTGCTGCGTATATAATGACTGAATTGCATATAACCGAAAATTTAATGCTGCTTCCGGGTGTCCGTTATGAAAAATTTCAATCAGTATATAACTCCTTCTTTATCCAGTCGGAAAATGAAGCTCCTTCAGGCATTCAATATATTAAGCCGGTTTCATCAAATAATAATAATGAACATTGGTTTCCAAGCGTAAATTCTAAATTGACTATAAATGAATGGAGCGATTTTAGAGCTGCTTATTACGCAAGTTGTACAAGGCCTGATTATTCGCTCCTTTCTCCGGGCGTTACAGCTGATCCGGGTAAACAAAACCTGATAGTATTTAATCCATATCTTAAACCCGCAACCGCTAATAATTTTGATGTGATATATTCTTTCCATTCTAATGAAATAGGGCTGTTTTCAATTGACTGTTTTTACAAAGTGATTGATGGCTTGATAACATTTCTTCCAAACTATCAGCCTCAATTTTATAATATGGTTAAAAACGCGCCTGCCAGTTTAATTGCGGAGTTAGAAGCGCCAAGAGCGTTGTATGATCCGAATTTATTTAAGGTGAAAGGCCAAAACCTTGGCAGTATTCCTATTAACAATCCGGACAAAACCTACTTCCGCGGTTTTGAGGTAAACTGGGAAACTAACTTCTGGTACTTACCTGGTTTGCTTAGTAATTTAGTCCTTGATATAAATTATTCAAAGATCGGTTCTTCAACACAAAATCCTTATTTAAATATTATTAATATTCCCGATCCGAATACAACATTACACCTTCCTGTTGCAACTCCTTTTTATCTTACAAGAGCTTCAAGAATGTATAATCAACCGTCAGACATATTTAATGTTCGGCTTGGCTGGGATTATAAAGGATTTTCAACAAGAATTACTTACAGATATCAGGGACAGGTACTTACTGGTTTGGACGCATATTTTAGCTTAAAAGATTCATATTCAAAAGCTGTGAATCAATTAGACTTGCAGGTGACGCAAAAATTGTATAATAATTTTACACTTCAGGCTGCTGCGCAAAACATAACTAATTATATAGATGACTCATTTATTCAAACCAATGGATATCAAATGCCCACAAGCAGCAATTATTATGGCATTACAGCTCAAATTGGTATAAAATATGAATATTAAAATTAAAAAGAGTACTTAATCAGGAAAGGAGGTACCCTTAAAAATAAAATTTACAAATAAACAATAGTTACAAAATTTGGTTCACTAATTACTAACTAACTTTTAGTTAAACAAAAACTGGAGTAAAAATGAAAAAACTAATTTTCTGTATCGTTTCTTTTCTATTTTTCTCTGCAGGTTTAGTACTTGCACAGGTGGATCCCAGCCAAACTACAATTGTTATTCCTGGAGGCGCAGACAATCCGGGTTCAATTGAAAATACTATTAATGGTGATACGGTTACCTCTCCTAATGGCGCTTTAAGAGCAAACCCAAACAGAATTTATGTATTACAGGCAAATACTATTTATTATGCAGAGGCCCCTATATTATTTGGGAATAGCGCAGATACAAACGCTACATTAAACATTATTGGCGAAACAACGGGAAATTTACCTATTATATTAACAAACCCGACCGGTGGTGCCAATATGTTTACAGACAACATAACCGGTAATTTTACTATAAAAAATGTTTACTGGCCGGATAGAAGTCTTACTAACAACTCAGCTGATTTATTTGGTATCCACAGCAGAGGCAGAAGACTTATTATGGAAAACGTGGTTACTGAATTTGGAGGAAACAATTTATTTACATTTGCTGACGGTGGAGCAGAATTGTATATAAAGAATTGCTATTTCAGGGATATGAACTGGTTCCAGAACTCATGGAACTCATGTGTTGTTACAAATGGCGGCGCTGATACAGTTTGGGTTGAAAATACTACTATAACAAATACAGGTTTAGGATTCTTTTTACTTAACACTGTTAATTTTATGTACTTCAACCATAACACAATGGTTAACGCTACAAAATATGGAATTACTAAAGTTCAGTATAAAGAAGCATATTTTACTAATAATATATTTGTTAATATGAACTGGGAAGGCGAATGCGAAAGTACTATTTATACTCAAAATGATACCCATACTCCTCTTGGTACAGCTTGTATTGATTCAAGTGATGCTCCGGATGAAGCTCTTTTGTGGCTGGCTGAACAAGGTGCTGTACCTGCTCAGAAAGATGTAAAATATCTTAATTCAAATAATATTCATTTTACAGATACTTGTTTGAACCAATATTATAGTGGCGCACTTAATCATAATCCGGGTTACGCTTACCCGATATCTGCCCGTCCCTGGGCTCCTGCTTCAATTATTGGTGATTCTGGTACTACTGCATTACCCCTCAGGGTACAGAATATTCCTCCCATATTCATTAGCGATTTTACAGTGAGTTTGGCCAAAGCATATCCTAAAATTAAAATTGATTCGGCTACAATTTACTACAGTGATCCCCAATTGGTTACTGATGGTATTGACGCAAAGGGTAGTATTACAAAACAGCAGAAACTTGAAGAAATGGCAAAATTTTCAGAAGCTAATTACGGTGTTGCTCCTAATGGACAAACATACGATCCTTCTATTTTTGCTTTTGGCGATTTTGATCCAACTACAGTACCTGGTGTTAAAAATGAAGATGGCGGCGGATTTACTAAAATAAGTGACTTCACAGAAAATTTTGATTATAAGGCTAACATCATATCAAATATTGACAGCAAAAAGCTTGGTGCATTAACCTGGACTGCCGATGGAATGAACGGATGGGATTCTCAGACTGAATTTCAAGATGTTATGACTTATTATAATAAAGTTACCGGCGTTGAAAAAACTGATAACAAATTACCTTCAACTTTCAACTTAGCACAGAACTATCCTAATCCATTTAACCCAAGTACAACTATTAATTTCTCAATTCCAAAAGTAAGCAACGTAAAAATAGTTATTTACAATATATTGGGTAAAGAAGTTGCCACATTGGCTAACGGAGAAATGAAAGCTGGAAATTATAATGTAACCTGGAATGCTGCAAATATAGCTTCCGGAGTTTATTTCTATACAATTTCTACTCCTAATTTTACATCTACAAAGAAAATGGTTCTCCTTAAATAGTGTAGTTCCTTTATAATGTTCCTTTCGCTAATGTTAGATACAAAGCCCGGCTGTTTTTTAGCCGGGCTGTTTATTAGTTAAAAAGAGTATAATAATTTTATGTTTAACCCTATAATATCGAAAATCATGATAATGAAAAAACATTTATTCCCTTTAGTGATTTGTTTATTTCTCTTTTCAAT